>PCYM01000001.1:76136-314742 GCA_002774875.1 Candidatus Uhrbacteria bacterium CG10_big_fil_rev_8_21_14_0_10_50_16 | reverse complement strand
CGGTAGAAATGAAGCGTAGCGCCATTTCTGCCGAACTGGTTATTATCTGAACTAACTGTGAATAAGTGTATCGAATGCGTTGGATATGCGCAATTGTGAAAGGAGTTTTTTGATAAGGACAATTTCAGAACCCTCTCCCACTCCCTCTTGTTATTGTAGCTTTTAAACAATTTTGACTTTATACCTATATAGAGGCCACTTTCCTGCTTCTACGATTTTTTTAAACAGCACTACCTTCCTTTTATGCGCAACTTTGTTCAATTTCCCTTGAGAGATGTCAACAGTTATCACCTCGCAGAGAAGACAAGAAAACGGTAAAATAGCATTATACTTGTAAACACGCTTCTCATGCACTTGCCAAGGCTCTTATCGATTTTTCTCCTAACATTTCTTCTCCTTACGGTGAGCCCCTTTTTTGTTCCTCCGGTTTTTGCAGAAAACTTTGATGACAGTGCCCCGGACACACTCCTCTCAAAACCCCCTCTTATTCCCGCACTACAAGTTTTGATTCCGGGATGGGACACAACAGACCTTGTGGTTATGGGAAAAAAAGGAACACCCTGCAAAGAAGGGGACCTCTGTGTCTATACGATTGACAGGTACCTCAACACAATCTACAAGTGGGGCGCGGGCGCGGGCGTGATTTTTGCGATTGTCCTTATGATGATGGGTGGCGTGGAGTGGATGGTGGGGTCTGCGGTAGGAACAATCGCAAAAGGAAAACAGCGTGTGATAAATGCTACATTCGGCTTATTACTTGTGCTTACAACCACAACAATTTTAACGTTTATTAATCCTAAAATCACCCAATTGTCCGCCATTGAGGTGCAGGTGATTAACCCGGCGGGAGACACGTCTACCGAGGCAGTCCTTGGTGGAGATCAACCGGCACAAGTACCGTCGCGATACCAACCAACACCAAGCACATCGTCCACTTCATCTTCAACTTCAACTCCTCCTGCCTATACTCCTCCCCCACCACTGGCGATCCCGGCTGCGTCTACCGCTGCTTCTTCCGCTCCAACTCCAACACAAGCACCGATCCATGCTATTGCTTTTCCAGCGATAACAACCAGATATGCATCGGCATCTGATATCGGATTAGCAGGCGGTCTTAAGTTTGCTCCCGGTGTACAGGTCTCGGGTTTTATTTTACGAACTATTGAGTATGCGGCGAACCAACTTTATGCTGGCTCACGCGGGCAGTTCCACCTATACGTCGCGGATGCACTTAGGCATCCAACGGTACAGGCACAATACTGGTTCAATAATTGCTATAAAAAAGCCGGTAGTCCAACATCAAGTTTTTCTTGCAATCCATTAACCTGCAATCCTTTTCCACGCACAGCAGCGGAATCGCCGGTAACCACTACGGACACCATGTCTTCCGGACCCTTTAAAATCAAACCCGAGATTGCCAATAAATATCCTACCGATGCCGAACTACTCAATTATCTCAAAACACTCGCCGATGAAAACACGAATCTATATTGCGCCCATACGCTTGGAACCACTATTGACGCTTGGTGTGGACCGCGCATTGGAAACTTTACCGATGATGCCGACTGCCATTACCGCTTAGAACAAGTAATGAAGGACATTGGATACAATCGCATCGCAAGCGAACCTTGGCATTTTGAGTATGCGGCGCAAGGCTTTGTTCCCCCAACGGCCAACGCGCGTAATGGTGCTTGGACAGATGGCAGAATGCAGGTTACCAGTAAGTATTGCGACAAAGAAATTCATGGGAGCTCTTGTGAATTTAACTATGGCGTTTGTCGCGCATCGCAAGGAGGCTCTGGCTACACGAATCTCCAAAAAGGATGTTGTTCGGACAAAACAGGAAAGTGTCTACCGTAATGTTTAGTCACCTCTTGCCAGAACACATCCCCACACGGTTCGCACGCCCGCGCGCTTAAGAACCTCGGCGCACACCTGCATCGTTCTTCCCGTGGTGTACACGTCATCAACCAAAATGACCTGCTTCGGTACCCCTCCCTTTACTGCGAAATGATCCAAACGTCGGTTTGCTCGTTTTTGTTTATCCGTCATTTCTGCTTGTACTTTTAGGGCGTGTTTTGTTCGAATAATAGTTGTTGTATTTATTGGGACCCCAAGCTCTGCACTGACTATGCGACCTAAAATCATTGCTTAATTAAACCCACGCTGTCTTTGGCGAATCGGGTGCAGCGGAACAGGCATCACTACCCACTCCCCGGTCGGGAGCCGCTGATATTGGTTTATCCAAACAGACAAGAGGTTTTCTAGAACCGCCTCCGCCTCTCTCACATAGCTGTATTTCCATTGCCGAATCACTGCTTGCAAGTGAGGATTTGCATACCATCCAAGTAAAACTGCTTACAGGCCAGATGGATCCTCGTTTTTTCACAACCACAAGGCGGTCTGATATTGCAATTCTGAATGAGACCGATCACGCGTGGAGAGTTCGTGTTGTTCTGTTACCGTAAATGTCATTGTGGCACTTTTTCCGGATCCACCACAATCACGTCCACCCCCAACATCATGGATCGAATAATCTCTAACTTGACCGTGTAACTTTTATCGGCACCGGATGTTGTAAACACCACGCCATTGGCATTTTGCAGACTAAATCAATCAAAGGCAATGTGGACACGTATTTTAAAGCGTATGAAGGATACATCTCTTCAAACGATGGGCCTAAGGGGAATGAGGAGGCGTTCGCGCACTGGCTAAACGATTGCGTAAGGGTGAGGATAAATAGAATTACCACGAGGGTGAAAATGGAAGCCGCGCCCGCTCGAGAATCGAGCAGACGCGGCCAGGGAGGAGATCAGTAGCGCCGAGTGGCCCAGATGAGCCCTCGTGTGAAGGAGTAACCCGCCATGGCTCCGGCACAGGCGGCAAAGAGGTGATTCCATGCGAACGCGAGAGCGAACATGGCGATAATGCTCGCCACGAGAGCCTGGACGAGGACCAGAATCACACCTTCCCTCAACACGACGTCGCGAGCCTGCGAATCTGCCGGAAGCTTGATGCCTCGGAGCTGGTCCGCGAGCACGATCAGGGATCCGATGTTGGCTGCCAGGTACACTGGCAGATTGGTGTGGACCATCCGCTCACGCAGGATCAGCAGCGCGAACCAGGTGAACAGGACGACCGTGGCCAACCGTACGAGGAAGATGGCGAGTCCTTCCAAGCGAGGATCGAGCATCTTGAAGAGATTTTGCATGAGGACTCTCCCGGGGCCCACGCGGAATGCGTGGTAGACAAGGTATAAGTGAATTACGCTCCGTTGTCAATAGGGCGTGAAAATAAGTCGACCCCGCGCGGCGCATCAGGCGGGATCGAGAAAGGGGGTCATGGTTGTTCCAACTCTCGTACCAGCGTGCGAAGCTGCTCACTCAGGGTCGTGGCGAGCTCGAGATCCGCGTTTTCCGCGACTTGCAGGAGTTCTAGGGCAAACTGTTGCCGTTCGGATCGCGACATGGTGGCGGCGAGCTTGTGCGCCTCAGTAAGCAGGGTCGTCCGGAAACCGTCGACGACCGTTGCTCCCCATGTATCCGTGACGTAGAGGGATGACCCTATAGCTCGCAAAAGAACCTCAAGCGTCAATACGTTTGCAAATATCATGTTCTTGTCTCCTCCGTCGTGGTAGAATAGCTGTGGACACGTATTCTCTACGCTCTTTTTCCTTTCTTGTCAACTCTTCGTCAATCATGGTTTATGAAAAATTCCATAGTGCGCGGTTTAGGATTATTTGCAGGCGGTATTGCCTCGGCATGTATTGGGCTCGTGATGGGTGGATATGTAGGTATTTTGACGATCAACCTCTTTCCAAATCAGTGTATTGATGGCAAATGCTTCTCGTTTTTAGGATACGTCGGTTGGGAAGCGTTGGGTGCCTTGGGTGGAATTGTCGGTGTCGTGGCGGGTGTTGTGGTGTTTGTGTTTGTTGTGATGCGAACAAAAAAATAGGCCCTACGTTGTAGACCTATTTCACTATTGCCCCCAGACTTGGGAACGGATTTTTTGTGCGACGAGACTGGGCGAGGGGGTGATCAACACAAGTTCCTGTCGCCGTCCTGTGCGAATGGCGACGCATTTTAATTTTCCTTCCTCCTCCCGTTGCACACGAATCATCATCCCTTGTCCTCGCCCGCCTGTTCCAATACTGTGGATCTCGCCGGGTAAAATACCGTGTACCTCCTCCCACGTTTCCATGATGTCTAAAAGCGCATCGAGTCCTTCGATTCTGCCGTGGCGCACGTAGGTTTTGCCTTTGCGATGCTTCATACTGCTTGGATGGAGAGGAGTGTATCATGGAGTCATGAGGAACAAAAAAAGAAAAGCACCCCGAAGGGCGCTTACTCAATCACAGGTTCTATATAGGGCTCGTCTACTGCGGGATCGACCACCATCTCATCTACAGGCGGAAAGCTCTCGTCCTGTATCGCGGGAACTTGTTGCGTGAGACCTGATTCATCTTGCACGCTTGGGGCGTTTGCCTCCGGAACGCGTCCCTGGAGGAAAAAGAGAATCAATGCCACCACAACAATAATGCCTACCACCCACAGCCAACCAAACGAGGATGCTCCACGTGGAGTCGTTGGTGAGGAGCAGCATTCCTCCTCGTGATCATGATCATGTTCATGGTCCATATATGAGGGTTTGGGGCCGCATTTGCAGACCCGGAAGTTAATACTAAGGTTCCTAAGCAGTATGCGTGGTTCTTCTCATTCCCGCAAGTCCATGCTAAGGTAAACCCACTATGTTAAAAGTCGCCGAGGCGGTGCTTGCGGGGCACCCCGATAAATTATGTGATCAAGTTGCCGACGCTATTGTAGACGAGTTTTTGCGTCGCGATAAAGATGCGCGCGTGAATATTGAGGTGTTTGGTGGTCACGGAGCTATGATGATCTCTGGCGAGGTGGATTCGCGGGCTGATTTTGATGTGAGTGCGATTGCAAAACGCGTGTATAGGGAGGCAGGTTACGAGGATGAGGTGGAACCATTTGTACATTTGGGTGCGCACGAGCGAGAATGGTCGGCGTTGGTGGGGAAGGGCGCAGCGAGCGATCAAGCTGTTTGCTATGGATACGCCACAAAAGCTACGCGCGAGATGTTGCCACCGTCGCTTGTGTATGCAAACGCGCTGGCGAGTAAAATCGACGAGGCGCGGCAGCATGATGTTGCTATGAAGTGGCTCCGGCCCGACGGCCGCGTGTTGGTGGCCATGAACGGTCGCGAAGTATCCCATGTTTCTATTTTTGCGCAGCACGATGCCCAGGTAAAAGTGCAAGAGATTCACGGAGGCATTTTGGAACATATTATTCGACCAGTGATTGGATCGGTGGACAAAGTGAAGCTATTTGTAAATCCTGCGGGTCCGTTTACGCAAGGCGGGCTTGCGTGTGCTACGGGGCAGTCGGGACGCAGAGTAGGCGCGGATTTATATGGTGGACTTGTGCCACAAGGGAATATTTCTCTCTGCGGTAAAGATCCGCGTCATCCTGCGCGTGCGGGGAGTTACATGGCGCGATTTATTGCCAAGACACTTGTGTCTCAGGGTAAGGCAAGTCAGGCGCTGGTCAAAATTGTCTACACGATTGGTCGCGTGGATCCAATTATCATCGAGGCGACGGGTGATGCAGGTGAGGATCTCACGGAGTATATAAAAGAACAGTTTGAATTTTCGATTGAATCTATTGTGCAGCGATTTGGACTCGACAAGCCGCTGTATCGTGCACTGTCCAGTTACGGACAAGTGGGGAGGGTGGATTTGCCGTGGGAAAACGTGCAAAAAACAAACAGCTCCGATTAAGGGGCTGTTTTTGTTTGCCTGTGGTAAAGGGGACAGGCACCCATAATGCAAACGTCAAAGCCCCCGAGTCGAGAAGTCCAGGGGACTTTGACTTGGGGGCTGAAGGAGAGATCAGGCGTACCACCCGAGCCAGCGTTGGTAGAAGTGCGGCGGGTACACGCCGTGGGCGTCCTCGTGCCGGTAAGTGACCGGCTCCTTGAGGAGGGTGATCTTTACCCCCCTCGTGGACGAGAGGAACCGGAATATGCACTGGTTCTTCCCGAACCAGGTCGTCACGAAGGCCGTGTGTCGGCCGTCGATGACGGTCGAAGACACCCGGCCGTAGTAGTCGAACCCGCTGTCACGCCCGCAGAGGGCGCGGAACAGCGGGCGGGCCCACTGAGGCACCACCAGATTGAACCCGACGAGCGTGGTGAACGCCTCGTCGGCCTGGAGCTGGAAGGTGTTCATGCCGGGCTTCCTACCGGCACGATCCTTCTGGCCGTGGAGCGAGGTCATGGCCTCGATCCAGAAGTCACAGGCCATGTTCCCGGCATTTCGCCGGAAATCGTCCATGTAGGAGAACTTCTTCCTGAACTCGTTTCCGAACCAGAGCACAAGGCTCCAGCCCAGGAGGTTGCCGACCAACAGGATGGGAACGAGGAACTGCTCCATTTTGCACGTCTCTCTCCGCCGTTTTAGGCGAAATAGGGGTTTGCGAACCCGCTTCTTATACCACAAAAAGACCCATTTGTCAAGGGGTCGCTCGGCACATTGCTTTAAATAATCCGCAAGGAGTCGTCGACATACCAGTGTATTGCCTGCGTCTGCTAAAGATTGGGTCGACGCCCAACGCGGATTATTTATAAGCAACGTACTTCGCTCCTGCATTGCTAGAACCCTTTGCCGCACTCGCTCATCTTCGGACATGTGTGTTTTGAGTGAGTTATGGGCTCGCCTTCAAAACGCACATATCCTCGGGTTGCGACAGGCTGGATTTGATCTAGCTTTCCTCCCCTCCCTGCGAAGGAGGGGTGAGGGGGTGATCTGTTCGCTATTAACGGATGTCCTTGTTTGAGGCCACATGAATTGTGGATAAAGGGGACAGGCACCCTTTTCTCACAGAGTGTCAAGGGTGAGGGGAGAGGGGTTGACAGATGCACAGCCGTATGGTCTTATAGAAGTGTTATGAATATATCCTACACACAACACGTGCTTATCTGCGCCAAGCAGATGAACGTCGCTCCAAGCGGCTAGGTGTTGTGATCGACTAGATAGATGCAGTCAGCACACCCTTGCCGTAATTGGACGGTAGGGGTGTTTTGATTGGCGACCAGGAGAAGATATATGGAACCGCAAAAGCCCGTCGTCTTTTTACAAGGAGTCCGTCTGTATTTGCGTCCGTTGGAGGTGGAAGACGCGCCGTGTGCCACTCGGTGGATCAATCACCCCGAGACTCGCAAGTGGCTCGGAAGTCGTGGAGTCTACAATCTGGCACGTGAACAGGCGTGGATCGAGAGTCTGTATCAAGACGAGAATGAGATTGTGCTCGCAATCGTACTCAACGAGGGAAATCGACACATTGGCAACATCGGTCTGCATAGGATTGATCATCTCAATCAATCAGCGGTTACTGGGATGCTGATCGGTGAGGTGGAATGTCGTGGCTGTGGGTATGGACCCGAGGCCAAGGAGCTTTTGCTCGGTCACGCGTTTAACACGCTCAATCTGCGCACGGTACGATCCGCTACGGTCGCCAACAACCTGCGATCAAATAGATCCTTGCAGAAGAGCGGATACGTGGAGGTTGGTCGGATGCCGGATCAGTTCTTCCGTGATGGAACGTGGCATGATGAACTTCTGTGGGTGTTGACGCGCGACAGGTGGCTTGCGCGGCACGCATAGACTTACGCGAGGGTGTCCACTGGGCGCCCTCCACTTTTTTTCTGACCATCGCATGTTATACTTGCATCATGTTGCAGCACAAACGGAAGAAACAATGGGTGGGACCGTTGCTTGTCGTCGGATTTTTGTCCACGATTTTGTGGGCCGTTCTTTTTTTGGATGTGCGTCCAGAATTTGTGCAGGCACAATCGGACGACGGTCTCTTTGCTGTTGAGGGAGATGTCCCCTCTACGGTTGCCGTTCATGTTGCAAAAGATGTAGACGCTTCTAATAAGGTTTGGACGTCTGTGGTGAGCGATGTCTATGTGGCAGAGCCTGATGGGGTCTTGTTACCCGTGCCAGTGACGATTCATATGAAAGCTGCAGATTACAGTGGATCTAAGACGTACTCTATTGCCTATTTTGATGGCGATCGTAATACCTGGGTGCCGGTGGACACCACACGCAACACCGAGACCGGCTTGTTTGAGGCGCACACCAACCATTTTTCTCACTGGGCGTTATTGGAGCGGCCAGTAATCAATACATTTGATACAGATCGAGAGGCGCTTTTGGCCGACGTCCACGCCATGATTCCCGTTGGCACTACAGGCTACTCGGTAGATTTAGCCTATGCCACGGTGGACGCAGATTTCGTGTTGTTGGATCAAGAAGCGGATCGATGGATTTGTGCGCAGCCCGTGTCCGTGCGCGATAAACGTGTGCAAACGGTGAGTGATAAATCGGTGAGTCTGCGCATAGATGGTGTGGAACGATCCGCAACGCTGCGTGCCATAACACATTGGGACGTAGGTTCCGGTTGCTCGACACTTATTCATCCACAGACACCGTAAAAAAATTTGATAGAATACAAGTATCAATAAAACCTTATGGCAACAAAAACAAAATCCTCATCCGTTAAAAAATCGTGTACCTCGTGCGTTCATGGATGTATACGCTGCATGTCAAAGGGTCACGTAGAACTTATGGTTATGTTATTGGTGACCGTGTTTGGGCTGGTAATTGTGATGTCCATTTCCAACTTCCGCATGCGTGAGCAGCAGACGGTGATTGAGACCCAGGCACACCAGATTGAGTTACTCAAACAATAACGGACAGATCGGTTCGTTGAAACATGATTCGTAAGGGTCATGTTTTTTTTGTGGAGGGCTTTTTGACGGACGGAACATGAGTTGATACTATCGGCAGGCTATGAATCAATCTATGAAACAACTTACATCACTGTGCGCGTTTTTGGGCCTGTTTATGTTTGTGGGAGCGGGATGCGTCCCGGCCTCCGTGGAGGAACCGATCGAATTACAAGTAGAACCTAATACTGTTCCTATGGAAGAACCCGTTGTTGAACCTGTGACTGGAGACGTGTCCTTGTCTGACTTTACTGCGCCGCCAACGGCATTCCCTGGGATTTTGGTGGAGGCAGAACGTGTGAATCGATCCGTTGTTTTGCACACCGATAAGGGAGATGTGACGATTGCGTTGTATGGAGATGAGGCCCCGGCGGCCGTGAGTAACTTTCTTATCCTTGCAAATACAGGGTTTTACGATGGGGTACGATTTCATCGCATTATCAAGGATTTTATGATTCAAACAGGAGATCCACAGTCAAAGGATGTCAACCTGAGCTCGCGATGGGGTATGGGTGGCCCGGGATACCAATTCCCAGATGAACTTGGACGTGGACATAATACGTACCAACCAGGAACACTGGCTATGGCAAACTCCGGATCTAACACCAACGGTAGTCAGTTCTTTATTATGCATGGCAACACGCCGCTTCCAAATCTCTACACGATTTTTGGACAGGTGACGGATGGCATGGATGTGGTAAACATGCTTGCAACGGTGGAGACGAGTGGTCCGCCATCAGACAAGCCGTTAACTCCACCGGTTATTAAGTCGATCGAGATTTTGCCCGTTGAGTAAGGTTGTAAAAAAAATTGAGCCCCGGCCTCCAGTGGAGGTCGGGTGCTTTTATTCGTGGGCCGTTGGCATGGGCGCAGTAGCTACGCGCCGCGTCGGGGTTGACGAGGGGAGCGTCCATCCTGTGAGTGCGGGTCGGACAACAGCCAGGTTGTTGATACTCTGGTAGGTGCGTCGCGCTTGCCACAGGGCTCGCGCCAGCCACCGCATGTTGGGGTAGCGCATCTTCGGGTTGTTCTGCCAGCATCGCCGCAGAATGGGCACCACCTGCGGGCATCGCTGCTCGATGAGGTCGAGGGGCGGCGACTTCTCAGGATTGACAACGTCGTACAGGATATTCTGCGCACAGCCTTCGTAGGCGTAGCGTCCGGCGATGAGCTGGTAGAGCATCGTCGCGAGCCCGTACTGGTCAGTCATATGGGTAATGTCTACTAGCCCAAGCGCTTGTTCTGGAGACATGTAATGGCAGCTGCCGTAGACCTGATTGGGCAGGTCCTGTAACTTCATTCCCGTGAAGTGACAGATTCCGTAGTCAAAGAGCACAACACGACCATCTCGCGTCAGGAATGCGTTGTGCGGCTTGACGTCCCGATGCACAGGGAACACGGGCTTGCCGTCTATCTCCAGCGTGTGCAAGGAGTGTAGTCCTAGCGCCACCTGATAGATAATCTCGAGCGCAAGCGGCGGCATGAGGGGAACGAGGTGCCGTCCGTCGGTAGTGAGTCTGTCCAGTGTCACGCCGTCCAAGAGCTCCATAACCAGGTGTGGACCACGGTCGGTCTCGATCACCTCCTGCACACGCAGAAGATTGGGGTGGTCTACCGCCGTACCGATGGTTGCCTCGTCTCTCAACGATTCCCACGTTGGCTGATTGGGAGATACATTGTCCCTGTAGCGCTTGATGGCCACGTACTTCCTTCCCCACGTACCAGTTTTCAACTGAACGGGCTTCCACGCCTCGTGTACGGTGCACAGCCATCCTTGCCCCAACTCCTCTTCCTCCATGTAATACGAACCAACGCGTGTAAGTGTCACGGTTCCTCCCTCTAGGTTGTGGTTGGTGACAGGGGAATATAGTCGATCGTAGGGCGTTTGTCAATCCCTGGGTGATCTTATAAAAAATGAGCCCCGGCCTGGATGGTCGGGGATTTACGGAGTGTGATTGCCAAGGAGTGGAAGGAGACTCACGGGTCCAATGGGGAGATGCTTGTGCTTTTGCTCCTGTAAGATGAACCCCTCCATGGCAAAAGCTACGGTCATGGCGCTTTTCGGTCGTTTTCCCGGGTCCCTTTCCCAGCAGGATGCAAGAACGCGAGAAAGATCCGGAAGGTGATGATAATGCCTATTTACCTCATTGATCTGCCCTTTGAAGCTGCCGTTTGCGATGTACGTCATTGTCTCGAACGTGTTTGCTCGATCAAACGGTCGCCAATGAAAGAGGAGCTCAAACAGCAGGGTCCCAAGAGTGAAGAGGTCCGACCGGAAGTCGATGGCGCGTGCCAGCGCCAGCTCCGGGGACATGTAGACAGGGGTTCCTTGGGTGGTCTCAGTTTCGATTTGTCGGTTACGGATCAAATGGTCTGCGATGCTGTAGTCAAAGACCCGAATAGTCCCCTCATTGGTGAGAAAGATGTTGTCAGGCTTGACATCACTATGTACGGCTCGGAGCCATGTGCTCCCGTCGCACCTTGTGTGGAACCAATCAAGCCCCAGGGCGACCTGACGGATGATCTCCAGAGCCTCCAGCGTGCGGATGTTGTCCACGAGTGATCCCAAGAGTTGCCCGTGAACAAACTCCATCACCAAGCATGGCGTGTGATCTTCGAGAAGGATGAGATCCTGGATCCACACGAGATGCTGGTAGCGCATGTGCCGCCCGATGGCGTATTCGTGATGGAAGAATTCGGCTAATCGTGGCAAGCGAGAACGGGGCAACTTGATCGCTACGGTTTCCAGGAACACGGCCCCGTCTCCTGTAATTTCCCGTTCAGCTTCGTACACCTCCCCCATGAAGCCAGTACCAACGCGGCAAACAACCCTGTAGGGTCCAATGTAATCCGGAATCTGCATGATCCCCTCCTTCCGTTACGGGCGGAATGTAGAAAAAATACGCGGATCTGTCAAGCGGTTACCTCAAGCATGTTATACTGTGTCTATCATGGAACTTACAGAAAAAACCTTTTTTTACTACGCAAAGTGCCCAAAGTGGGTGCGACGATCCGTTGTACATGGGGCAAATTTAGACGCATTGCAAGCGCGATTGATTGATGATGGGCTGTTGCCGGAAGTTATGGAGAAACTTTTGACCATCCGCGGACAGTACAGCGTGGTGGAGGATGAAGATCAAAATGACGCGTTTAGTCGCACGATGGAATTGATGAAGAGTGGCGTGCAGACTATTTATAGAGGGGTGTTTGTGGACGGGCATTGGGTCGCGCGTCCGGATGTATTGGAGCGTGTGGAGGGCAAAAGTGCACTGGGCGCCTATTATTACGTGGCGGTGGATATAAAACGGATGAGCGATCCACGTTCCATCCGTGACGAGCACAAAATGCAGGGCGCGTTTTATGCGGAGCTCCTTGAGCGTGTGCAAGATGTCAAACCAACGAGCGGATATATTATGTCCTCCTCGGGCGTTATTATGCGCTATGATTTGGAGCGGTTTGAAGCCAATTATCGGCTGACGTTGGATGCGATTGAGCGTATTCTCGCCGGAGAAGATCCGGCACATATCCTTACGAGTGGATGCAAGACCTCTCCGTTTTTCAACGTTTGCATGGATGAGACGGAGGATTGCGATGACCTGTCATTGTTGAATCGTATTCAGGCGAGTGAGGTGGAAGAGCTGCAGGGTGCCGGTGTTACAACGGTTTTGGAACTCGCCGCCGCCGATGTTGCTCCATTGGCAGACAAACTGTTAGACATGAAGGAAGACCGATTACGTTTTTTGCATCGCCAAGCCGTGAGTTTAAAAGAGCGTGTGCATGACGTAGTGGAGGTCATTACATTCCCACAATCCAACATTGAACTCTACTTTGATATTGAGTCAGACCCCGTGCGTGATTTGGATTATTTGTTTGGTGTGCTAACGGTTGTCTCTAAAGAAGACGGCACTACGGAAGAGTCCTACCAGGCATTTTTGGCAAAATCGGAGGAAGAAGAACAACGTGCGTGGGAGGAATTTGCGCAGTTTTTGCACGAGCATAAACACGCGCCGGTGTATCACTATGGTTGGTATGAGATCAGCGTGTGTCATAAAATGATCGATCGCTATGGCGCACCTGACGGGGTGTTGGAGAGTTTGGAAAAGAATTTCATTGATCTCAATGCGCAGCTGCGGTCAGCAGTTATTTTTCCACTTCCATTTTATTCGCTTAAAGATCTTGCTAGATATATTGGGTTTTCTTGGCGTGCGGAAGATGCGAGTGGGGTTAATTCCATCCGTTGGTATCACGAATGGTTGGAGCGAGGAGACAAAAGTTTATTGGAGCGCATCGTGCAATACAACGAAGACGATGTGCGTGCGACGTATCTGCTAAAGACCTGGTTAAAAAAACAACGACCCTCCGTATGAAGAATAACATCATTGTTGCATTGATCATTGTTCTTTTGTTGGGAGGTGGTTATGCGTTGTATCGACAGCGATTTATTGTGTCGCAAACGGTGCAGTCGCTTACGATTCCTAAGGCTGTAGAGTACGATCTCGTGGTTGCGCCAGTTGTCAACGATCAAGATCAACCTGTTGAGTCAGACAAAGGATTAGACGAGACAGAGACACCGCAAGATTTACAGACAGGCACGATTGACCCAACGGAGCCCGTGCCTCCACCACAGAGTATCAACCTGGCGATTCCGTTCACTTCACAAGCACCGCAAACTGATTGGGGGCTGCCGTACCAAGAAGCATGTGAGGAGGCGAGTGTGCTCATGGCGGCCGCATTTTTGAATGCAGAGGTTGATCTATCAACACCCGTACTGGCTGAGCAAGAGATCTTATCGTTTGTCGCGTTGGAGGAAACACAATTGGGGGCCTATTTAGACACAACGGTGGAAGAAACGATACGAGTTGCCAATGCGCGTTTCCCGAGCTTGGTGTTTACGTCCGTCAATAACCCGACGATTGATGAAATAAAGACGCTATTGGCAAACGGTGTCCCGGTGATTGTGCCGGCGGCGGGTCGGAAATTGCAGAATCCCTTTTATTCGGGAGTAGGTCCTTTGTACCACATGCTTGTTTTGCGGGGCTATACATCCACAAGTTTTATTACCAACGATCCCGGAACCCGCCGAGGTGAGCAGTATTTGTACACATTTGATACGATCATGGAGGCGATGGGAGATTGGAATGGCGGAAACCCGGCGCAGGGGGCAAAAATGATTATCGTTGTTCATAAACGCTAACGGTATGATAAATGATATTGCATTGGGAGGTGGAATTGGCGCGCTCTTGGCGCTTGTGTTAAGTATTCCGGCGCTTGTGCATGAGATGCGGCGTCGACACCACGGACATCCGTTGTTGATTGATATTCAAGATTTTGCGGGCAAGAAATTATCTGATCGCGAGTCGTTTGCACTAGGGTTGTTGTTTCATCTCGTGCTGGGACTAGCGTTTGGCGCGCTGTATCCGTTTAATCCTGGTGTGTGGTCGTGGATGGGTGGAGCGTATGGACTTGTGAGTGTCATGACCTATGGTGCGGCCCTGTATTTGATTGCCAATCTGATTGTATTTCCGTTCATGGGACTTGGAGCGTTTGGTACCAAGGAAGACACGTGGGTCTGGTTAGAGACAGCCGTGACAATGATCTTGCTTGTCATTGGCTATGTGTGGGTGGTGCAATGGTTCCAGCCAAGTTGGTTTATGTAAACACATGATAGATCCATTCCAAGATAACCTTTTTGAATCTGCACAGACGCTAGGGAAGCCCGTGGCGCTTTCTGTGTCTGCAGCCGTGGAGCTGATCAATCAACAGCTCTTTTCTATCGCGGGCCCAAATATGCTTATTGAGGGCGAGGTGAGCGAGTTTTCTGTCTCGCAAGGAAAGTGGGTGCGGTTTACGCTCAAGGATTTAGAGGACGGCGCCCTGCTCAAGTGTTTTTTGACGGTGTATCAATTGCAGGTTGAGATTGAGAATGGCGACAAAATTATTGTTGGCGCAACGCCTAAAGTGTATCCACGTTACGGTCAGTTGACGTTGAATGTGAATACCATTGAGATTGTGGGTGCAGGTGCCTTAGCGCAGCAGCTCGAGCGTTTGCGAAAAAAATTGGAGGCAGAAGGGTTATTTGCGGTGGATCGGAAACGTGCGCTTCCGTTGTACCCGGAGAAGATTGGACTTATTGCGAGTCGAGAATCGGCCGCATACTCAGATTTTTTGCGGATTCTGCAGAATCGATGGGGTGGGGTCGAGGTGCAATCGCTGCACGTGGCGGTACAGGGTGAACGTGCGGTGCCCGATATTGTGGGTGCGCTTGGATATGTGAATCAACTACCGGTGGAGGACCGACCAGACGTCCTTGTCCTTACGCGTGGCGGTGGAAGTCTGGAGGACCTCGCGGCGTTTAATGACGAACAGGTGGTACGCTCCGTATTTGCGAGTGTTGTGCCAATTGTGGTGGGAATTGGGCATGAACGAGACGAATCACTTGCCGAATACGCGGCTGACGTGCGTGCCTCAACACCCTCAAATGCCGCCGAGCGCGTCGTGCCAGACAAAGACTCGGTGCTGAATCAAATTGAGATGACAGAACGTCGACTCGTGGATCGTGTGCAAGATGCGGTACAGACTCGGATGTACGGCGTCGAGTCGGCTGTCGCAAAACTGACGCGCGTCATGCAGTCGTTAGCGTTTGAGGTGAATCGTGTGATGACAACCGTGCAGAATGTGGGAGATGTTTTGTTACACGAGCTGACAAGGTATAAAGAACGCGTGGAGGGGATGGGACGTTACTTAAAAGAGATGGATCCAGTACGTGTTTTGAGCCGAGGCTATGCGATTGTGCATGCGGGAGATGCTGTGTTGAAGGATGCATCAAAGGTTGGTCAAGGAGACACAATCCAGGTACAATTGGCCCACGGAACGATTCGCGCAGACGTACAGGAAGCAAATTAATGACTATGCCCACAAAAAAACAACCAACGTTTAAACAAGCGTTTGAGGAATTAGAGAAGATCGCCGAGACGTTTGAACGCGATGATGTGGATTTAGAATCTGGTCTCAAAGACTTTGAGCGTGGCTTGGAGCTTGCGCAGATCTGCAAACAACACATCCAGACGTTGGAAGTCCGTGTTAAAGAAATTCGAGAAAAATTTAACGTGTAATCAACCTATGAAACTTCTCTTTCGTTGGATGGTCAACGCCGCAGCACTTTTGGGGATTGCCTATGTGCTCCCAGGATTTCAATTAGATGGAATCTTATTGGCGATTTTGGCAGCGCTCGTGTTGGGACTTGTCAATGCGCTCGTTCGACCGTTGCTCGTGGTCCTGACATTGCCAATCACGGTCATGACGCTCGGATTGTTTCTGCTTGTGGTCAATGGTCTCGTGATTTGGTTGGCTTCGAGCTTGGTTCCTGGGTTCTCGATCGATTCATTTTTTACGGCGATGCTCGCGGCGATCTTTATGTGGGTCGTTGGGTGGATCACCAGTTGGTTATTGAAAACCGAGTAATCCTCGGTTTTTTTGCTAGCACCTATTTAGATACACCAAACCCATTCTCTTCAAACGTTCTTATGCCTACCTATGTCCTCTCTGTTGGCGGATCGATGATTGTTCCAGGAACCGATATTGATACCAAATTTCTTAAGGGGTTTCGAACGTTGATTGAAAAACGGATTATCCAGGGCGATAAATTTGTGATTATTGCGGGGGGTGGAGGAACATCTCGTGGGTATCAACGCGCGGCCGAGAAGGTGACAACGCTCACGCGGGACGACGTGGACTGGCTCGGGATTCATGCGACACGCTTAAATGCGCACTTATTGCGAACCATCTTTCGAGACGTTGCACGTCCGACGATTCAAAAAAATCCCAACACAATCCATTTGGGAAAGCATAAATTAGTGATTGCCGCCGGCTGGAAACCGGGACGATCTACGGATGATGGTGCCGTGCGGATTGCAAAACAGCTCAACGCAAAAATGGTGATCAATGTTTCTAATATTGATTACGTGTATGACAAAGACCCGCGCACACACAAGGATGCGGTGAAGATCAAGGAAATGCGTTGGGAGGAATTTAGGAAATTGGTAGGAAGCACCTGGGATCCGGGGATGAATGTACCGTTTGATCCCGTGGCGTCTAAGCTCGCGCATGCGTCGAGAATTCCGGTGGTCATTGCAAATGGAGGCAAGCTCAAAAACCTCGAAAAGATTTTTGATGGAAAGCCATTTGTTGGAACGACAATAAACTAGTATACTGCACGTATTCATAAAAGGAGGTATGCCAACAACAAAAAAGAAACCCACAAAGCGCGCAGCAAAATCGCCTGCGCCGTCCATTGCTTCATTAGAAGCTCGTATCGCTGCATTGGAACATCACAATCAAAGTAGCTGGCTCTTGGGAGATCATTTTTGGAAGCGCGCATTCGCCGTGATCGGGCATCATTTTTCTGCAATGTTTGCCCTCTGGGTCGGGATGCTCATGCTTTTACTTGCGTCTGTTGTACTTGCAGGTGTATTGACGTTCCTCGTCTCCTTGTTTAACTAGCAACAGGAATTAAAAAACCCACTCTTTTGAGTGGGTTTTTGTTGGGGCAATTACTTAAGGGTAACGGCACCACCTGCTTCTGTAATCTTCGCTTTGATTGCTTCTGCTTCATCCTTGGCAACACCGGCCTTAAGGATTGCAGGTGCTCCATCTACGAGATCCTTGGCTTCCTTCAAACCAAGTCCGAGGAGTTCTTTTACAACCTTGATCACGTTGATCTTGCTCTCGCCAATTGCGGACAACTCAACATCGAATGAAGTCTTTTCCTCAGCACCACCAGCTTCTCCTCCGGCTGGCATCATGCCACCCATCATCATAGGAGCTGCGGCGCTCACACCAAACTTGTCCTCCAAAACTTTTACTAACTCAGCAAGGTCCAAAACGGACAACTGCTCAATTGTCTCAACAAGAGACGCGAACTTTGCAGGTACAGCAGCTTTTTCTTCTGCTACAACCTCTGTTACTTCATCTGCCATATGTAGGGGCTTAGAATAGTCGAATAAATTGAGGGCGGTAGATAGCCAACCCTGGTTATGCCTTTTGTTCCTGGATCGCGTTCAATGTGTAGAGCAGGCCACGAATGTTGCCTGCCAATACATTGACGAAACCAGAGACGGGGGCATTGATCGAACCAACGAGCTTTGCGTACAACTCCTGCTTTCCAGGAAGCTGTGACAAGGCAATCATTTGGTCGGCGGAAGCATAGGCTCCCTCGAGCACGCCACCGACAATCTGGACACCGGCCTGTCCCTTTGCAAAAGCTGCGACCAACTTTGCTGGAAGTACCTCGTCCTCGTACCCCATAAGGGTGACCACGCTATTTGGCAGTTGAGCCGTATCCACACCGGTCCAACCAGCCTGTTGCGCTGCAATGTTCATGAGGGTCTTTTTGGAGACCGACACAGCAATGTTTTCATTGCGTGCCTGTGTACGGAGACGGTCCATTGCTTGGACGGGAACTCCGGAAAACTCAGCGAACACCACGGATTTGGTCTTTGAGAACGTGTCCGTCAGGTCGGCAATCATTTGCTCTTTCTGAGCACGTGTTTTTGCCATACCATCTGTAGAATTGAGGAATAGGGGAGAAGAACACCGTCCCGGATCCCACTTCTAATTAAAAAAACCTGTGGCCCTAAACCACAGACATCGGAAGAAACGCGTGTAAATCCTAGGATTTTATACGATTCTCTACCTCGACGGCCAATTAAGCCTTTTCAGGCAGCCGTTGTCTACGGTTAAGGTTATGAGGAGTATATAGGGCTTAATGAGGGCTGTCAAGTGGGAGGTAGAATCCGTTCATAACAAAAATGTCGTAGGTACGACAAATCTGTTACGTTCTGTAGGAGCAAAAAAGAAGGGAAAGAGAAAGGATCATGTAAAGAAAAGTGGGGCGTGACGCGTTCTTAATAGGGTGATTGATAAGGTTTCAAAACACCGACGATCGTCGGTGTTTTGAAACCGGGCGTTTTGATAATTAGCACAATCTCTCATATAATCGCTATTATCACAAAATTAACAAGGTGACGATCGTCGGTGTTTTGAAAGAGTGATTGATTGACGGTCACCCACTTTGTTGACACCTTGCCGATAAAGGAGGTGTACCCCAGTTTGTGCAGAACGGCAACAAGCGAGTCTACATGAACTTCACGTACGACGAGGAGGCGGTCTTTACGAGGGATGTGGAACTGCACCAAGATCGAGCGGAAAAGTGCTTGTTTTTGATCGTGTTGGCCATGCAGGCGGAGCTTCGGCGGCAGATCGAGGCTACGGCCGTAGGTGGGCTCGTGTGCACCCAGCGGTTTTTGGAGGTCGGTTTTCTGCCGGAAACAAAAAAACATCGAGTTTCGGCTCTACGCGACGGAAGCCGATGTGCGAGGGCTCAGGCACTATCTCGGGACCAACTGAACACAGTTCAACAACGTCAAACCCGCGGCACACTTGCCGCGGGTGAATATTTTATAAAAGTCTTTTGGGTTTTTGACCACGATTATTCGATCCCCCTCATTACGTCCTCAAGGTCCAGAGTACGTACACCTTGTGCGTTATCCACTCGTGCCTGGTCGAGCGTTTTGCAATAGTCCGGATCCATTTCCGAGAGTCTGACGAGCTGATGATCTACCAACACATCCGGATCAATGTGACGGAATTTTTTGTGTGTTGGTACGGTAAAGGCGAATTGTTCAAAGAGCGAAGGCGTTTTGAGCACGGAGAGAAGATGTTGAATCTGCGCGGAAGAGGCGTACTCTAATTTTGTGAGAACCTGCTCATCTGTTGTCCAAAAATCTTGCTTTGTTATTACGCCTTCCTTCAACCCAATTTTAAACAACAGTCCTGCGAGTTTATAACGGGAGACGCTGTCTGCGCTCCCCCAATGCACACGCTGTCTCTCCGCGTAAGCATGGGCAAGTGTTTGTGCCGCGGCAAGATCAGAAAAAACGATCCGATGCTCGTGGACCATCAGGTATGGAAGACACGCTTGCGTTACGGATGTGTCACATTCTCGCAACGTATAATCCACACGATCCGCACAGAGCGCGGGTGCGTCTTGTTCTAAGAGAGAAAAAAGATGATGATCCGCTATGCGTGTAACGGTCATCCCGTGCGTCTCTAAGATAGTGGGGAGATCGGATGTGCACAAAAAATGTGCATGAATAGAATCTTGACCATCTTCTGTGATAGATTCTTGATAAATCCAGTCTGTGGCGTGAGAAAAGGCGGTGTGGGACACATCGTGCAGAAGCCCGGCAACTTGTTCCTCGAGCGAGGCGCCGAGGTGTGCGAGCAGGAGAAGGACACCAACGGAATGATCAAAACGAGAAAACCCATGCAGGTGACAATAGGCGTCTGGCAAGCCAAATTGTGCAATGTGTTTGAGACGCTGAACAGAAGGCGCGTTTATCACGTCTAAAAGAACAGGTTCCAGAATCTCTGTTGGACCGTAAACCGCATCGTGAATAAGCATACTCCTAAAGGGTATCTGAGAGAGGGAAGGTGTAGACCGTTGTGGGAGCGTAGAGAATAATTGTTTTGTTTGCGATATCTACACGCATGCCAAAGGCGCTCCCGATGGCGTCGTCCACGTATTGGTTCACGAGAGTCTGCGTTTCCTTATTGTAGACAATCACGCGTTTGTTGGCAGGGTCTAAGATAAAGAGAAACGGCGTCTCCGCGTTGGTCCACAAATCACGCACAGCTCCAAGTGGTGGATCGATGGAACTCATGTCTGCTCCAACTTCGCGTCCTTGCTCTAATCGTCGTACAGAACCATTGTCGGCCAGCCAGACATTGCCATCGATCGCAATCGCCTGCACCTGACTCAAATCAACGGGATCTTGGAGCCAGGAAGTGCCGGGGCCGTATTCGCCGTTTTCTACACGTTGATGCCTGTAGAGATTGCTGGACGTGAGAACATAGAGTCGTTCCCCGTAATGGAAAAGATCTACGGCGTCGGTAAATTCACCTTCTACCGAGTTAATTCCAACACGACTCCATGATTGCGTATCAGAGTGATAGGCAAGAAACGTATTGTGTTCATCAAGCCCCACGACCGTGTCGTTATAGGTGGTGACAAGTCTCAAATAGCCCGTTTCCTCGCCCGTACGTTCAGCGGGCTCCAGAGTTGATCCGTTGAGGTTCGCCTGGGATCCGTCACGGAAATAGACCGTTGATTTCTCGCCGGAAGCAATGACCTGGTTTACGACGGGAATCGTTGTAATCGTTGGCTGCAAGAGGTGTCGAATGACATTAAGATCCTCCAGGATACCCGCACGAACTTGTTCAACTTGGTCTTTCTGTGTCTGCTTCTTGGTATCAATTGTGTCGAGTAGCGAGAGTGCCTCTTGGAGTTGTTGTCGTGCAGCGGCTTCGTCTTGATAGAGATTGCTTGCGTGTGCACGATCGCGTTTACTTTGAATCTCATCAAACGTTGCAGTGATCACTTCGCGTTCTGTTTGGGAGGTTGTCTGGAATCGTGTGTAGGCGGTAATACTGGAGAAAAGGACGACAAACACGATACCACTTATGAGCAAAAGCCGGCTTCCCCAGCCCGCATGATGAAATTGTGCCTTAATAGAGTTGATTGTGCGTCCCCAGGTACTCTTCATATTTTTAATCGATCGCTCACGTCTTGACCCTCGCGTTACGATCGCGGAGAGAAGAGAAACAACCGAAACGGCAATACTCGTGAGAATATGAAACGCTTGTGAGCCGAGTATTTTTATCCAATGCAAGAGACGCTCGCCAATACGTCGCAAGGTCTCCTTGCGTTCAATGGCATTGCCGGATCGCACCAGACGAACAAATTGGCTAAATGTTTGTTGCACGTGCGGTTTTTCTAATTCCAACATGGATGTTGTTTTACGCTCTGACTCCAGAAGAGCGTTCATACTCGATTTGCCGGTTGTGTGCTTTCCAAACCCTGTGAGGATGTCCTTTTCCACACGCACCTGAAAGAGCACAATTGAGAGATGTGTTTTAACGGGGAGATATTGCTCAATAGCCTCAAGCGCGCTCGCTGGCGGGAGGGTAGAAAGGAGGGGGTGAATCTCCTCTACCGTGAGAACATTTTGTAATTCGCGTGATGCAAGAAAGAGTACGTCGTCTGCCTGTAGATCTCCATCAAGGACAACACTAAATAATTTTCGTTCCTCAATTTTACCGGCCTCTGATTGTAAATTTTGTGAAAGATCAAAAACACGGAACCGTTGCTTTGCTGTTTTGCGCAAAAAAAGGGCATTAAGTTCTCCTGTGGCCGAAAGAATGAATGCGCCATCACGCAAGACGCCAAGCGCAATATGAAGACTCTCTGTCGGACACACACCCTTTTCTATCAACTCAGAAAGATCTTCATTCACTGATTGCAATACTTGTTCGAATCTATGTTGTAGGTGACTTTCGGCGCTTAACGTACGACCAAGGCGTTCTACGGATTCTCTTAATAGTGCAATCACGTTGGGCGCCACCTTACACGTAGCGTCTAAGTCTAATAAAAGGAACACGTGGCCGTTATTGTGTTCAAGCGGCTGTGTGAATGTTAAAAACGTCCCACGAGGTTTCCCTCGGAGCATTTCTCGACTCGCTGCTTTGATTTCTAACCTACTGGATTCCATATATTGCGGAAAAGAGCTATCTCACGTAGGATACTACCATAGCAAAAAGAGGAGGACGAGCTTATTGATAACCTCTCATATCCTATGAAGAAGGGAAGCGACAACGAACGATTCGGTATTGAACAGCTTTTTGGTTCAAAGACCCGATCTCGACTTTTACAGTTGTTCCTGAAAAATCAGGATACACGTTTTTTTGTGCGTGAATTGACGCGGAAAATCAACGCCCAGTTGAATTCCGTGCGACGCGAGCTCAATAACCTGGTGGAATTAGGCGTTGTTGTAGAGATGGAAGATACGGAGGACGAGGGGAAAAAGGATCGAAAAAAGTACTATCAGGTGAACAAGAATTTTGGTCTCTATGAAGAATTGCAATCGTTGTTTGCAAAAGCCTCGGTATTAATCCAGCAGGACCTGGTTCGTACGCTTGTTGATGAGCAACCCATTCAGGTGTTGATTTTGACGGGGATGTTTACAGGAGGCACGGAGAATGAAACGGATATGTTGATTGTTGGATCTCCAGAACAAAAAAATCTCAAAGAACGTATTGAGGGGTTTGAACAGGAACTTGGCTGTGAGATTAACTACACAGTGATGCCAACGGATGAATATTTGTATCGACGAGATATTTCGGATCGGTTCCTGATGTCAATTCTAGACGGTGAATTCATTGAGATTCATAACACGCTTCCTTAACATGGTTTTGATCACTCGGCTTGTAAAAGCGGGAATCCAGGTAGGCGTTACAGAAAATGTAGCGTCTTTTGACGTTCTATCGGCAACGGCTCAGATGATCCCCTCGGAACACTATTTACGCGAAATAGAGTTAGAGGTTCAAAAAAGTGGTGGTTGGGAAAAAATCACGGTATGGTTTGTTTCGGCACATGTGGAATCTTATACGTCGGTTAGAGGGCTGATCACGCTTGTTAATGCATTGGCACCTCTCCATAGTAAAGAGGTACAGCTATTTGAAGATAACCTTTCTAAGGCAACACTCGCCATAATACCTTTGGAACCAGACTATTTTTCTGAGCCAAATATCTCATTGGCCAAAAAGGTTTCTTGAACACAAATTTATCCACAGATGCCCATGTATCTGTGACCCAGAGTGTTATACTAGAGTCAGATAAACCTTTCATGCGGACGTTGATAGAATCGCGTACAAGGATATCGTTCTCTTATCTTAAACAGCCTTCGGGCCTAACAACTCTCCTATGCAACAAGATGCTATTGGTGTATTGCAGTTGACGTTTCAGTCGCTGCTCGCCCAGATGTTCTCTTTTCTTCCCGAGCTCCTTGGAGCTATTATTATTCTCATTATTGGGTTGATTGTTGCTTGGGCGTTGCGTGTGGTTGTAGAAAAAATCGTGTCCGCAATTAGAGTAGACATGTTGTTGAAGCGCACGGGTGTCACCGACATGGCAAAGAAGGTTGGCTTTAACTTGCATGTGGGAATGTTGTTTGGATGGATCGTAAAATGGTTCGTGATTATTCTCGCATTGATCGCTGCTGCGGACGTTCTCGGTTGGTCACAGATCACACAGTTCTTAAACGATGTGGTTCTCTATATCCCAAGCGCGTTTATTGCAGCCGTGATTTTGTTGATGGGTGTCGTGTTGGGATCGTTCGTCTATGACATCGTGATGACCGCGGTGAAAGCTTCTAAACTTGGTGGTGCACACCTGTTGGCAGGAATTTCTAAGTGGGCCGTGTTTGTATTCGCCTTCATTGCAGCGATGGAACAATTGGGAATCGCTCCAGCATTGTTGCAGACGTTGACCATGGGATTAGTCGGTATGCTCGCGATTGCGGGTGGTCTCGCCTTTGGGCTCGGAGGACAGGAGCACGCAAAAGCATTCCTTAAGAAACTCGGAGAAGATATTGGTCACAAATAAAAAATGGAACACCTCGCGGTCAGATGACGCGGGGTGTTTTTATTTCGTCCTCAGCCACTTGGAATGTCAACAAATAGGCTTGGAAGAAGATAATGCTATACTAGAGCTATGCAATACGGAAAACATCGTGGACTGGAGATGATCCCAGCTTCTCTCGTGTGGGGAACGTTTGTTGTGGCAATTGCGTTGTCGTTTTTTGCCCCTATCCTTGCAATCGAGGTCATTATCGTGTTTGATCTTTATTGGATGTATCGCGTCCTGTATTTTATTGTGTTTGTTATTCACGCCTGGCGACAACATCGGATTGCAGAGGCTACCAATTGGATGGAACGACTGCAAACGGAGGTGGATCACTGGGAAGAGTATTGGCATGTGGTTTTTTTGCCGATGGTGAAGGAGCCGGTGGAGATTGTGGATGAAACCTTACGCACTATTAAGCAGTCGACGTTTCCAAACGAGCGGATTTTGATCGTGCTGGCAGGCGAAGAACGGGCGCACGAGCATTTTGCAAGCGTGTGTTCTCTGATGCAAAAAAAATATGGAAAGGAGTTTGGCGGACTGTTTGTCACAGAACATCCGGCGAATTTGCCGGATGAGATTCCAGGAAAAGGATCCAACCTTAATTGGTCCGGACACCAGGTACAAAAGGAACTTGATCGTCGCGGTATCCCTTATGAGCGAGCCATCGCCTCGTCTTTTGACGTGGATACGGTGGTGCATTTGCAGTATTTTGCTCACCTTACGCATTCTTTTGCCACAACGGCCAAGCCACAGCGCACGAGCTATCAACCCGTGATTGTGTTTAACAATAATATTTGGGAATCACCTGCGCCAATTCGTATCTCGGCATTTGGAACGACGTTTTGGCTGTTTGGAGAACTCGCACGCCCGCACCGTATGTGGACGTTCTCTTCTCACTCCATGCCGTTTAAGATGTTGGTAGATGTGGGATTTTGGGAAAAAGACATGGTGTCGGAGGATTCACGCATTTTTTTGCAGGGCGTGAAGCGATACAAGGGGGACTACCGTGCTGAACCATTATATTTGCCAGTGAGTATGGATGCTGTTGCTGGGACGGGATATGCGAATAGTTTGCGTGCATTGTATAAACAACAACGTCGATGGGCGTGGGGGGTAGAGCATTTTCCTTACATTATTAGACAGATTTGGGAGGACAAGGAAATTCCGTTTACTATACGCTGGCGATTGTTGTGGAACCATTTGGAAGGTATGTTTACATGGGCCACAGCGCCGATTGTGATCTTTATCATGGGTTGGTTACCGCTAGAGCTTGCAAAAAATAGCTCGGATGCGATTGCGCACAACGCACCGTTTACGTTGGAATGGATTATGCGTGTGGCGGCTATGGGAATCCTCTTCTCAGGTGCGCTTTCATTCTCCTTACTTCCTCGCCGCCCAAAACAAGTTAAATCTTGGACATGGCTGATCTTAATTGCACAGTGGGTGCTTTTGCCGGTGACGTTTATCTTGTTTGGTGCTATTCCTGCGATCGACGCACAAACACGCTTTGCCCTTGGTAAATATCTCGGATTCAATGTGACAAAAAAGCGGCGTTAGTATGATCCCACGCGTGAGTGTGCATCTTGTTACGTGTAATAACATGACGACATTGCCAGAAGTGCTTAAGGCGTTGTCTGAGCAAACATTAGAGACATTTAGATTGCGGGTGATTGACAATGCGTCTGTCGATGGACTTGCAGAGATGCTTCGTCATCAATCTCCCTCGACGGTGCTTGTACGTAACCCAAACAATAAAGGCGTGGCAGTGGCGCAAAATCAAGGCGTACGTCTCGCCCTGCAGGCAACGGGTGATCAACCCACGACACAGGCCTATGTGCTTTGCTTGGGGATTGATACTGTTTTAGACGCAGGGTGTTTAGATGCCCTTGTTGACCAACTCGATAAAGATCCAACATTAGCGGCTGTTGGTCCGTTGATCCTAAAACTTTTTGAAGAAAATCGGTCGGACGAGGCATTGCGCGAGCGTGTGGAGTCGGATCATTTGGCTTCGGCAGGTCGCTTTCTGACGCGCGGGCTTGCGGTGGAGGATCGAGGGAAGGACGAAGTTAATCAAAATCAGTATGAGGGGCTTACACACGTGTTTGCTCTGTCTGACGCATGCGTATTGCTTAGACTTTCTGCGCTCGAGAGCATTCAACACACGGGTAAACAATTTTTTGATACAGATTTTAAAACAGAAGAATGTTTTGTCGATCTCGCGTGGCGATTACAACGCGCAGGCTGGGGAATAGCCGTTACGTCGGATGCGCACGCCTATACATTTAGCGGGGTTTATGGGGAACAGGTAGACACGCGCAAACATCGACTTCGGGGACTACGACAGCGTGATCGATTGCTCTGTCTTGCAAAACACGTGTCGTTGGGTCAGGTGCTCAGACGCTCTGCTTCGTTTTTTATTGGAGATGTTCTACCGACGGTTAAGATGGTGGTAGGGGATCGATATGGATTGTCGTATCTACGATCAATCGGAACCACGTTGCCATCCATACGCAAAAAACGTCAAGAAATGAAGATGCAACAGCGTGAACCCGTTTCTGTTATTAACGGGTACATTGTTTAGCGTGCTATACTCTCCCTATATGTCACACACGGACGCATTCTTTCATCGACGTCACCGTCAAAAAAAAGTTGCCTTGTTTGTTGCGATCGCGGCAGGCATTGTTGTGCTTGTTCTTGGCCTGAGTTCGCTGGCCGTTGTGGACGGTTTGCAGCGCGCAAGCGTGATTCGTGAACGTGTTGGTGATGCGCAGACGGCGTTGGTCAATAGAGATATTGCGGGTGCAAGTTTGGCGATTACAGACGCAACCACAGAGCTTGAGACGATTGAGTCGCGAGTACGTTTGTTTGGATTTTTAAGGCCTGTTCCGTATTTGGGGAATCAGGTGTCGTCCTTAATCGAACTTGTGAATGACGGTCGTGTGTCGTTGGAGGTAATTCGAACCTTGTTAGATATTGGTGTTGACATTGAATCTGATTTGCAATCCGTGGGGTTAGTGGAAGGATTGGCGAGCGTGGAGCATTTTACGGAGCTAACGCCTGAAATGCGGAAAGAGCTTGTGTTTGCACTGAGTCGAAAAGTGCCAGATTTGGAGCGCGCGAAGGCACGATTAAATCAACAACGACTTGGACTGGAGACGCTTGATGGAGATGAACTATTTTTTGGTCTTAGGATTGTCCGAACAGAACTCCTCGATCAAATCCGTCGCTTGGACGACACGTTGAACGTACTTATACCGGTGTTGAGCGTTTTACCGGATATGGGTGGCTTTAATGGGGCACAGCATTACCTTCTTTTGCTACAAAACGATGGTGAGTTGCGGCCAACGGGCGGTTTTTGGGGAACCTATGGCGTGCTACGAGTAGAAAATGGAGAGATCGCAGAGATTTTTACAGACGATGTGTATGCGGTTGATTTTCCCTCCGAGGGAGTGATTACCGCAGAGCCCCCTCTTCCCATGAAACGCTATCTTGGAATCGACAAATGGTATTTACGTGACATCAATTGGTCACCAGATGTGCCTGCATCCGCACAGCGCGCGTTGGAGGCCTATGCCAACGAAACGCGTTTACCGGATCAACAATACGTTACCGCTCCGCGTGTCAATTTTCAGGGCGTGATCTTGGTAAATCCGCAGCTTGGTGTGGAGTTGCTCAAGTTGTTTGGAGATGTAGATACGGGGTCTGTAACGTTCACACCGGAGAATTTTTATGACGTATTAGAGTTTGAGGTAGAACAGGCGTTTGTGAATAAGGGAATTGAGACTCTGGATCGTAAAGATGTGATTGGAGAGATGATCAATGCGTTGTTTGCACGGTTAAAGGACGCGAATACGGAGCAGTTGGGAGACTTGGCGCGCATGACGCTGCAATTGCTCGATAACAACGACATTATGCTCTATGGCGTGAAGCCCGAGGTACAACGTATTTTTGAGCGCGAGCATTGGTCGGGGGATCTGCGCATTAATGCCGAGCACGATCATATGATGATTGTGGATACAAATCTAGCGGCGCTCAAGACGGATAAAGCGATTACGCGTGCGTATACCTACTCGGTGCACACAAACCCTGCAGGCGAGTTGATTGCAACCGCGCAGATTAACTACGATCATTTGGGGGGATTTGATTACCGAACCACGCGCTACCGTACTTATACCCGGGTCTATGCGCCGTTGGGAAGCGAGTTGATTCGTGTAGAGGGGTCGTTACTTAATGATCGAACCAAGAATCCTTCGGGTGCTGCAGGTGCGGTGGACGTGGGCCAGGAGTTTGGCGCTACGGTGTTTGGGGCGTTTACCGCGGTGGAGCCGGGTGCAAATGGACAACTTTCATTTACCTATAAATTGCCAGACTACGTTAAGGAGATGGTGGATCGCGGGGAGTATGTGCTGGATATTCAGCGGCAACCTGGTGTGGGAGGCGTGGCGTTGAATCTGGACCTGGATCTAGGGAAGCCAATTATGTCGGCGACTCCGCCAGAGGTTTCCGAGTTCTGGTTTAACGACAGTTACACCTACACCACTCAGGCAGGACCGTTCCAAACCTTCAATATTCAATTAGAAATAAAACCCACCGCCCAATAAGCGGTGGTGGTTTTTGGTTTGTTTGAGAAAAAAATTGCGACCCGCGCACCAGACGATAGGGTCGTGGATGAACGGGTCATGAGGTGCTAGTGGAGCGTCGGGCTGCGCTGCTTGGCGTGTTCTGCTTGGGCGGCCTCGTGGAGGGCGTCCAGGAGCAGAGCGAGTGCCGTCCCGGTGGTCTCGGGCGCCTGATCAACCACGCGTTGAACAGCGTTGTCGCCGTAGGTCGCAGCCAGAACGATGCGTCCGTCCATGTCGTGATGAGCGAAGTTCCATTGCACCGAGTGATTCCCTGGTTGCCCAGTGAACCACTTGAGACCGATGTTGATCGCCGTTGGGCTTGTGGCCGTCTCACTCACCTCGACACTCACCTCGTGCTCGGCAATGCGGAGCGTGGCGATAGAGCCTCTTGCATAGCTGCCGCGATTGAACCGCTCCAGACGGCATGCGTACCCATGTTCTTGCGCGAATGCCTGCATTTCGCATACGAGCTTCAGAACGATACCCCGAACTTTGTGATTCTCCAGCAAGTCGTTAAACGGGTCGTGCATGGTGTCTCCGGGTGGGTGTGTCGCCTAAGCGACGGGGGTGTTCTTGTGCTTGTCCATGAGCGCGAGCAAAGAGCGGAGTTTGCAGTTCAGCGACCTCTTCTCTATGCCTTCGCACGCAATCAACACGGGGTCGTAGCAGCCGATCACACCAGTGGTGTAGGCCTCGCCATTCAACCCTCTGCACCAGGCGATCGACGGACGTTCCTGGTTGCCAAGCAGCAACGCGACCTCGACCTCGGGCCTGCCAGTGTCCTGACCTTCTTGCCGGTAGGTGACGCGCGCGTGGCGTCCACCCACCGTGACCGTCATGGAGAGATCCTGGTCAGTCCTGCCCTGGTTGGATTGCGGTTGTCCTTCGTCGCCATCGACAGAAGTAGTGAGTTCTGCCAGAAGTTCGTTGAGGAGCAAAGCCTGCTCGCTGAGTCGTTCTGCAAAAATACTGATGCTCATGGGACCTCCAGGATCCAAGGTTAGGAGAACTGCCTCTTGTTTACGTGGATTTGTTGATTTTGTCAATGGTTTCCTGGCAGCAAAGGACCCGTAAACCTGTCAACGGGGGATCGGTGTGTATAAGTTTAAAAAAGTGGACTCCGAGCAAGGCTCGGAGCGTGTAGGGAGAGCGTTGTGGCCTCAGGCGAGATTGGCCGGCGCTGGCTGCCGGGAGCGAACCTCGTGACGTCGCGTGAGCTCTGCCAGCAGGCGATTCCAGCACGTCCTCCATGGGGGAACCGGATTCGCCAATGATCTGTTGCACACCATTGTCCATGGATGAAGTGTGACATATGCCGAACCAATCGATCTCGAAGATTGATCCGGGAACTTCCTCGAGCTCACCAAAAGACAAGGTACATCTACCGTTATGGTTGTTGAGCACCATCCGGATGGTGTAGCTCAAGACATTCACCACGCAGATATATTGGTGGCTTGCTGACGCCGGAATTACGTAAAAGGTAAAACTCAGGTTCAAACTCTTCGCAAAGTCCAGAAGCTTCCCCATCATGTGTGCATGCTCGACGATCCTCTCGTGCAGTCTCAATAGATCGTCTATCTGGTGTTCTCCGTACCGCTCACCGAACAAAGCACAATTTGTCATAGCCATCTACCTCCATTCCCCAGCATGGGGATGTGGTGTTAATAAGCCCCTATGTCAACGAAGATCCCCTTAGAATAATATTCGGGGCCCCATAACGCCATCCTTTCCCTTTACCTAGGGCTTTGATAAGATAGGGCCACTTAGAACCCCTCTCTACATGGCCGTTTTTCAGAAAAAAATTGGGATTGATTTGGGAACGACCACCGTATTGGTGTACGTGCCAAAACGCGGAATTATTATCAACGAGCCCTCCGTGGTTGCGGTTTCTACGATTGATGGAAAGGTTCTGGCCGTCGGAAAAGAGGCAAAAGACATGCTGGGCCGAACCCCGGACACCATTGTGGCGCGTCGACCGCTCAAAGACGGCGTGATCGCAGATTATCGGACCACAGAGGCCATGTTGCGCTATTTTATTAACAAGGCGTTAGGCGGTGTGCGTTTTATTCGTCCAGAAGTGATGGTGGCGGTGCCAGGCGGAATCACGTCTACAGAACGACGTGCGGTGATCGATGCAACACTTGCGGCAGGTGCTAAGGCAGCCTACATTATTACGGAGCCGATTGTTGCAGCTATTGGCGCCAATATTCCCATTGGAAGTCCGTCGGGTCACATGATTATTGATATTGGCGGGGGAACGTCCGAGATGGCGGTCATATCGCTTGGTGGCATTGTGGCAAGTACGAGTGTGCGAATAGGCGGCGTGCGGTTTGATGCGGCAATTCAAGATCATGTGCGGCGCGTGTATGGATTGGCGATTGGTGAACGTACGGCCGAGGCGATCAAGATTGAGATTGGGTCGGCTATGTATTTGGAAGATAAATTAGAGATGGAGGTCAAGGGTCGCGATCTCATTACGGGCATGCCAAAATTGATTAAAGTCAACAGCGATGACGTAACGGATGCTATTACCAACGAGATGCAGGGGATTGTGGATGCGGTCAAAGACGTATTGCAAAAAACGCCGCCGGAGTTGTCTGCAGACGTTATGGATAAGGGGATTGTGATGTCGGGAGGGTCGAGTCAGCTACGCAACATCAATAAGTTGATTGCGGAGTCGACCGGTGTGCCTACGTACATTGCCGACGACACCCAGTTGTGCGTGGCACGTGGCACGGGTATAGCGTTGGAGAACCTGGAGGCTTACAAGCGAAGTGTGTTTACGAGTTAAGGGTTGTTAAGATAAAAGGAATTCGTGAGCAACATCGAGAGTTCTCTCTGCGTGTCCCCACGAGTACGCCGTTATGACCTTGGCATAAACGAAGCCCTTCTGTTTTGGCGAAACAAAAAGGAGAGAGAAAGAATAAATAGATTGCTTCGTAAAACTCGCAATGACGATCGATACTACTCTATACGGTATACTAAACGAGCACACGGCATAAATAATCCTATGATCGCAATCGACGGTGTACCGGCGGCAAAACCTATCAAAACGGGCGTTGAGTGGTACGTGTACCATCTGATTAAAGCCATGAATAAACTCCAACCAGAATTGGAGGTGTGCGTGTATACGCATCGTCCGTTGGATTTTGCGTTGGCGGGAAATTGGAAGAACGTGGTCATTATGTGGCCGTTCCCGGGGTGGAAATGGATGTGGAGCCTGTATCTTTGGTTAGAAAAACCAGAAGTCACGTTTTCACCTGGCGATGCTCTGCCGCCCTACATTCCACAAAAGAGTGTACAGACGCTTCATGACATTGCGTTTCATTGGAATCCAGAACTTTTTTCTGCAAAGCGTGTCAAACAATTAGAAAAGGATCACCTGCGTTGCGCACGTGTGGCAACAAAGTTGTTGATGGTGGCCGATCAAACCAGGCAGGATGTGGCGCGTGCCTATGGGGTGGACACACAGCGCATGACGGTTACGCCGCTTGGGATTGATCACACGTTGTACAACATGCAGGCGATTGATCGTATTCAAGAAGTGCGTGCGCAGTATCAATTACCGCAGACCTATTTTGTGTGCGTGGGGCGATTAGATCAACGGAAGGGCCAGGCAGACCTATTGCGTATGTTCGCGACGTGGCGTGAGCAACATGCAGACGTGGACCTCGTGCTTGTGGGCACCCCTGGAGAGGATGGCTATACAGAGATTCAAACGCTTGCGCAACATCTAGGCGTGCACGTACTTGGCTGGGTAGACGGGAGAGATGCGGCGGCGATTGTGGCCGGCGCAAAGGCCTTTGTGTTTCCAACAAAAAAAGAAGGGTTTGGCATACCTATTTTAGAAGCAATGGCGGTGGGCGTGCCGGTGATTTGTTCCAATCTCCCTGCGTTGCACGAAGTGGGGGGAGAGGTTCCGTTATTTGTTGATCGAGAGGATGCGGGGCAATGGATGGCGGCATTTGACCGTGTGTGTGGTGAATTGATGGAGGAGAAAATCGCACAAGGATTGGAGCGAGTCGCGATGTTTACCTGGGAGGCGACCGCACAAAAAACACTGCAAGTTCTATGCAGCATATTGTCGAACAACTCCAACTAGCCGGCTTGTCGGACCGCGAGGCGCGTGTGTATTTAACCACGCTGTCGTTGGGATCGGCCAGTGTGCAGGAGATTGCGCATGCGTCGCAGATTACGCGTACCACGGTTTACAATGTGATTGAATCCTTGATCGAGACGGGTCTCATGACAAGCCTGGAGCAAAAAGGCAAGAACACGTATGCCGCCGAGCCGCCAGAAGTGATTGTGCGTATGCTCAAATCAAAGGCGGATGAGTTGTTGCGTCGCATGGAAGCTGTGGAGGAGTTGTTGCCGGAGCTCATGGCGCTTGAAAAAACCATTCAACATCGCCCGCGTATGTTTATGTATGAGGGGAGGGAGGGGATTAGGCAGCTTTCCCGCCGATACGAGGAATGCTCTGCAGATTTTTTTGAAATTGTTCCCTACGATGCGCTGCATACGTTTATTGAGGCGCATGAATACGCAGATCATCGTGAGACGCTTACGCATAATTGTATCCACGGGCGCGTGCTGGTTGTGGCCGATGTTCCACCGGTAGAATCTATGCGTGAGATGCACGAGCGTCACGGATGGCATGTGCGGTATCTGCCAAGTGACGACGCGCCGCTAACGGGTCAAATAAGTGTCAAAGGTAACGAAGTATATGGGGTCGCGTTTGAAGGAATCCCTGTGGGTGTGGTGATTGAGAATCCGCCGTTGGCGCAAGCCCTGCGTCGCGTGTTTAATCTTGCCTGGGACGCGGCACCAACGGACATTGCGTTTCCATCGAGTTAATTGTGCTACACGTCACTCGATGCATTTAACATGGATTTTAAAATTTGTGACACGGGTGTACGGGTGAATCTGGCGATGTTGAATGGTGACTGGTTGGTGTTTACCAATGCATGTGGTACAGGCTTTGATGATGGACCGGGCCGAGCGCATGGATGTCAGGAGGTAAAAGACGCGATTGAACCGACACTCTCACTTAAATAGGTATACAAAACAGGGCCGCAATGGCTCTGTTTTTGCTAGCAAAATAAGAAAAGCCGCACAAGGCATAAAACACCCTGGCGGCCTCTCGGGGAGAGAAATGTACTTTGCGTCTCGGGAGTGCGATCCCGGAAGAGACACAAAGTGTCCTCATTAAGCCTCACGATTGCTCGTGGGGCTAGTTGGAGGGAGATAACCCACACGTGGTGGACTATCTCGATTCCTCTTGCAATATCAGCCTCGGTTGGCACGGTGAGAATGGGAGCCACCTTTCGGTATTTGGCAGAACATTCTTAGGCGCAGCTGCGCAACCCGCGAATGCGGTTGGCCTTGGAGACTGCCATCTCCTCGCACGGAGATAGAGGGTCGTGGCGACCACCTGCAAGCTCAATCAAATTGATCTCGCGGGTGGTCGGGCCGACGTCCAGGAGGACGCCGGTCGTGAGCAGATGGAACCGCTACTGGTGTAGACGTCCACGTACACCAACCTGGGGAACAATGATAGCCGTCATCCGCGCAAAGCTTGGATTGACTATCGATGGTATCGGGTGTGTGCGAAGAGTGAGTCAAGACCCAGTCTAAGCACTTGATACCAGCAGCGGAGCCTCGAGCTGTTGCTCTACACTCACGCCGTTTTCTCTCCCCCAGATTGGTATACGCGAATCGCACACGCATGTGTGTACCTTTGGGAACCGTCCCTTATAACATGTTTTTGTGATTTTGTCAAGAGGTACCCTTATAATCTCCACTAACGTTAGCTGTATTCAAGACTTTGCTATAATAGAGTTATGCCTCAAACAACGCCACAACCTTGGAATGTCATTGGTCACCAGACGGTGTTGGAATTTTTGGATCGTGTGTTGGATCGCCAATGTGTGAGCCATGCATACTTGCTTGTGGGCCCGCAATCTGTTGGAAAAATGACCGTTGCATGGCGTTTTGCGGCGCGATTGCTTAAAACACATCCCGGGACACTCAAGACGCATCCGGATCTGGTGGTCGTGCAACGTGGATTAAATAAAAAAACCAATAGATTGCGTGAGCAGATTACCGTGGAGCAAATTCAAGAGGCGCGTAAACGGTTTCAACAGTCGGCGCTACATGGTGGATACAAGGTGTTGATTGTGCAAGACGCACATCTCCTCTCCACTACGGCCGCAAATGCCTTACTCAAAACTCTTGAGGAACCGCGCGGGAATGCGTGCATCTTGTTGACGGTGACAGACGATACATTGCTTTTACCAACGATTACCTCTCGCGTTCAGCCGTTGCGGTTAAGTCTTGTGGCACGAGAGATGATTTGTGCGGGGTTGGAGGAACGTGCCTCGTCGCGTGAAGAAGCACACGTGTTAGCTGGCCTCTCGGCCGGATCTCCGGGTGTGGCTATCTCACTCGCCGAGGATCCACAATTGCGGGAATTGATTGATCAACGAAATGCACTCACGTTGGCATGTTTGGACGCTTCTGTACAAAAACGTATTTTGGCGAGTCGCGGTGTGCTACCGGCCTACGAGGAAGACCATGTCAAAACACGCACAGAATTGTTGCAACGCGTAAGTGCGCTTGAGATGCAAACACGCGACGCACTCCTTGTGCAATTGCAGTGCTCAGATCTTGCCGCCCAACAAATCCAAAGCAACATGGAGGTCAAACAACTCACAGGGTTATTACACGCTTTGCCGGTGCTTAGGGTACAATTGCAACAACATCTCAATCCAAAACTTGCTCTCATTCAACTCATGCAGTGCATATGAATCGATCTCTCGTTCAACTCTCCGCGCTCTGCGGAATTCTCATCCTTACCGGTGCTGGCTGTATTTTTGGTGGTAACAGTGAAGCGGACCAATTTAGCGCGTGGAAATCTGTGGACGGTGGCGCTAACTGGGAAAAACAAGCAGCTCTTCCAACCCCAACAGGTGTGGGGGACATTACAAGCGTAGAAGTGAACGAGCTCGTGTTTGATCCGTCGGATCATTTTGCGCTGTACATGGGGACGCTCGCAAACGGACTCCTTTATAGTTATGACGGCGGTGCGGGGTGGAATCGTGTGCGAGAACCCTTACTACGAGATGGACGCGTGCGTGCGATCTCTGTAGACCCAAACAACAAATGTACGGTGTATGTGTCACGCGGTCAGCGATTGCTCAAAACCGATGATTGCGGGCGTACATTTAACACAGAAATGTATGTGGACCCACGAGCAGATGTGGTAATTACCGATATCGAGGTTGATTGGTTTAATCCAAATGTGGTGTATCTCACCAACACAGCCGGAGAAGTCTTGAAATCAACAGACGCGGGCGTCAACTGGATGACAGCGTATAACAAGGGTGGATTTAATCGAGATTTAGAAATTGATAACCGGGATAGTCGCATCTTGCTTTTGTCCACCGCCCAAAGTGGGCTACGACGATCCATTGATGGCGGTGCTACGTGGGTGAATCTGTTTGCAGACGATCAATATAAAGATTTGGATGGCGTAAAAAATGTGCGTGACATTGTGCAAACAGCCGCGGGTGATACCTACTGGGTGTCAACCGATTACGGTTTGTTGACGTCCACGGATCGCGGAGAAACGTGGAGCCCGGTTCCCTTACTTGCGGCAGGGTCGGATATCTCGGCACTTGCCGTGGATCCACGTGACGGAAACCATGTGATATATGTTGCGGGATCAACAATTTACACGTCGGTTAATGGCGGATCACGTTGGGACCCAGAAAAAATGCCAGCAAATTCACGTGGGTATCAGCTATTAATTGATCCAGAGAACGGTTCTACGGCCTATTTGGGGCTGCGCGCGTTTGAGGAACAAAGCGGACTCGTGTTCTAGGAGATTCTGGGTTTGTTTGCTAAGGTTCCTACAATTCAGATGAATCCTTATCTGACGGTTCCCGTAATTCTTGACCAGTCGTGTATGCATCAATTTCTCACAGAACGAAAATCAGACGTAGAAAAAGCCATCGAATTTTTAGAAGGAGAACTCGCCGGGATTCAAACGGGCCGGGCAAGTACCGGACTCGTAGACGGGGTGTTGGTGACCACGTATGGATCAGCACAAGTGCTCAAAAACCTCGCGGCCATCTCTACGCCAGACGCGCATACGGTGCAAATTGAACCGTGGGATGCGAGTGTCGTTAAGGATATTGAGAAGGCGCTCACCGAGGCTAATCTTGGGATCATGCCAAACGTGAGTGGTAAGATTATTCGTATGGTGGTGCAACCGCTTACGGAGGATCGACGTAAAGAGCTAGCAAAGATGGTTGGCAAAAAAGTGGAGGAGGCACGGATTCGTGTGCGCACGGGGCGTGATGAAATAAAAAAAGATATTGAGCGCGCCGAGAAGGAAAATGAAATTCGCGAGGACGAACGCTATCGATTGCAGGAGGAGTTGGATGCGTTTGTCAAAGAGGTTAATGATGCGCTTGAGCGTTTGGGGGACGCCAAGGAGGATCAGATTATGAAAGTCTAGTGAGTCTATGCCCAAACAAGAACAACCCGAGGATCTCATGAATAAAATCGTGTCGCTGTGCAAGCGGCGCGGGTTTGTGTTTCCTGGTTCGGAGATTTACGGGGGGCTTGCCAATACCTGGGATTATGGTCCATTGGGGTCTCAGCTTAAGAAAAATATTAAGGATAGTTGGTGGAAAACATTTGTGGAACGCCGACAAGATATTGTGGGAATCGATAGTTCGATTTTGATGAATCCGCGTGTGTGGGAGGCGTCGGGTCACGTAGAGACGTTTAATGACCCGTTAGTAGAAGATAAAATAACCCATAAACGGTTTCGAGCCGATCATTTGATCCAGGAGATGACAGGAGAGAATGTCGATGGAAAGTCGCTTGAGGAACTTGCGGCGATTATCGAGGCGAAGAGCCTCAAGAGCCCAGATGGAAATGCGCTGACGCCGCCGCGACAGTTTAGCGGGATGTTTGAAACCACCGCAGGTGCGGCCGGAGAAGGGGATCAAGTGATTTACCTTCGGCCAGAAACAGCGCAAGCTATTTTCGTGAACTTTAAAAACGTGTTAGATACAACACGCATACGATTGCCATTTGGGATTGCGCAAATCGGAAAAGCATTTAGGAATGAGATTACGCCGGGAAACTTTACATTTAGAACGCTTGAGTTTGAGCAAATGGAGATTGAGTATTTTTTGGAAGAGCAGGATTGGCAGGCACAGTTTGAGACATGGGCAGACACCATAGAAAACTGGGGCAAACAAATTGGAATCGACATAGCACACGTACATCGATTGGAAGTTGCAAAGGACGCGTTGGCGCATTATTCCAAGCGTACGGTGGATTTTGAGTTTGACTTTCCATTTGGCACAAAAGAACTTTGGGGTCTCGCGTATCGAACAGATTTTGATTTGACCAATCATCAAAATCACTCCAAACAAAAATTGGAATATACCGATCCAGACGAACAGTCAAAGAAAGTGGTTCCGCATGTGATCGAACCGTCACTTGGCGTGGACCGAACGCTACTTGCGTTGCTTACAAGCGCCTATACGGAAGAGGAGGTCCCTGATTCTAAAGGCGGAACAGATACACGTGTTGTGATGAAATTTGTGCCTGCGTTAGCGCCTTATCAGGTAGCAGTCCTGCCGCTTTCTAAGAAAGACCAACTTATTGAGCCGGCACAGAAATTGGTCGATCAACTCCTTCCAATGGCACGCGTGGAGTTTGACGCCTCGGGATCCATTGGAAAACGCTATCGCCGGCAGGACGAGATTGGAACACCGTTTTGTGTAACGGTGGACTTTGAGACATTGGAAGACAAGGCTGTGACCGTGCGTGATCGCGATACCATGCAACAAACGCGTGTGCCGATTGTAGAGCTTACGGCGTACCTGGCGCAGCGTCTTGCGGCGTAGTCGCCTGTATTGGTAGCGATTGATCTTTATTCCCGACGTGAATCTATGAAACAAATTGAATTGACCAACGGCATGCGCGCCTTTCTTGTACCGGTTGAAGGCACCCAAGCCACGACAGTTTTGGTGATGGCAAAGGTTGGATCTCGCTATGAGACACCGGAGTTAAGTGGTGCCTCACATTTTATTGAGCACATGATGTTTAAGGGCTCTACAGCACTGCCCACTCCCGCGCATGTGTCGCGCGCGTTGGACGCCATTGGGGCCGAGTTTAATGCCTACACGAGTAAGGAATATACGGGGTACTATATTAAGTCGGATTCCACGCATGCGCAGTTCGCCATTCAAACGTTATATGACATGAACTTTGATTCGCTCTACAACGAGGAGGAGATGGACCGCGAGCGACGCGTGATTATTGAGGAGATCAACATGTATGAGGATAGCCCTACACGTCACATCGACGAGTTGTTGGAGCGTGTGATGTTTAGAGGTAACTCTTTGGAACGAGACATTGCCGGGACGCCTGCTACCATGCGTGCCATGGATCGTAAGGCTGTGATGGCATTTAGAGATCAACATTACACACCAGATCGCATGACGATCGCCGTTGCAGGAAACGTAACACCGGAGGTTGAGACGTGGCTTAATGCGACGTTTGGAACAGTTGAGAGCTTATTAGCGTCGGACGGGTACGGTGCGTTTAATGGGTTTGCGTCCCAAGATGTTCCGCCGATCGAGATGCAGCAAAAGGCCACCGAGCAAGTGCACATTGGACTCGGATTTCCGGGGTTGTCACACAATGATGAGCGAGGGGACACCATGCGCTTGTTGAGTACGATGTTGGGTGGCAATATGAGTTCTCGTTTGTTTATGAATGTGCGAGAAAAAGGGGGATTAGCGTATAGAATCAACTGTTACCACAGTGCGTACGAGGATGCCGGTATCACATCTATTTTGGCAGGGTTGGACAAGACACGGCTGTCGGAGGCCATGGATCGCATTTTTGAAGAGATCAACGATCTTGTGACCAATGGACCGACGGACGAGGAAATGGACCGTACCAAAGCTTTTCTGCGTGGACGAATATTGTTGGGTATTGAGGATTCGTCCGAGCGTGCCGAGTGGTATGCCAAGCAAGCGTTATTTCAAGAGGTGGTTCCATCACCTGAGGACCGTATTGCCGCGTTGCAGAAAATCACTAAGCAAGACGTGCAGACGCTCGCAAAAGAGCTGTTTGATCGCTCTAAGATGACCATGTCCTACATTGGACCCGAGACAGACCCAGATGTAATCCGTGCAACACTTCCTCCTCGATAATCCGCGAGATCTCACCCAAGACGTAGTTTGCAAACCCGTAACTCATCCTTATGAAAACCATCATTGCCAATTGGAAAATGGAACTAGGCGTGCGTGAGTCCGTGGCTCTTGCACGGGGTGTTTTGCGTGGGCTTCGGGGCATGCAAGATATTCCAAATATTCTTGTGGCGCCAACGTTCCCGGCGTTGTTTGAGGTGTCCAAAGTCCTAGGGCGGTCCCGTGTGCAAATGGCCGCGCAGAACATGCATACGGAGGAGGTTGGTGCCTATACAGGGAGTGTATCCGTACGGGTTCTTAAGGAAGTGGGAGCGCAGGCGGTGATTTTGGGACATTCGGAATGCCGACGGCAAGGCGAGACGGACGCGGACGTGCGCGAGAAGGTGGCGTTGGCCCTGCAACATGGATTGGACGTAATCGTGGCGGTGGGAGAGCCGATGGCCACGCGTGAGGCGGGAGAGACCGCAGGGTACATCCACGATCAAATTAGCACGATTTTTATGGGGATTCATCCAACAAAACGGCATACCATCTATGTGGCGTATGAGCCGTTATGGGCCATTGGCAGCGGTAAAGTTCCCTCCATTCAAGACGTTTCCGTGGTGCACACACAGATCAAGGAACAGCTTGCGCAACTTGACATTCCGGACGTTTTGGTGCTTTATGGGGGAAGTGTGACACCGGAAAACGCGTACGAGTTCTTAAATCACTCGTCAGTGGATGGCGCGCTTGTAGGAGGTGCAGGCGTTCGTATTAAATCGTTGATTGAGTTGATTCAACTCGCCTCCGAATTATCGTAAATATGCTTTGGTGGTTATTACCGTTACTGTTGCTGGTTGTGTCTTTAGCCGTTATTGTTTGGTTTGTGGTGCGTTATTACAGCAAGTTGATTGTGTTGGATGTGTCCTCGGACCCGGAACGCGAGAAACGTCGCAAAAAGCGTGCGTTGTTTGTGCAACGGTTGGAGCGCATTGGCGGTGAGCGTGCGCAGAAGGCTGGAAAGGCAGCGTCGAGTGTTACGCGTGAGGGGAAAGGGTTGATCAAAAAATTGTATCACCACGCACAGGCCATGGAGCGTCATTACAAGCGATTGCAAAAGGAGTCGTCTGGCGATGTGGCGGGAACGTTGGAGATGCGCAATCACCTTAAAGAAGAGGCGGAGGAGTTGATTGAGAAGGAATCCTACGCGGCGGCTGAGCAGCGATTGATTGAGTTGTTGAGTTTGGATGCCAAGAATGCGGAAGTGTATGAGTTGTTGGGGAAAGTGTATGTGGATATGAAACAGTTTGACCAAGCACGGCAGACATTTGAGTATGCGTCGGCGTTGGCGCCGGAGGATGCGAGTATTTTGACGTCGCTTGGAGAGTTGGCTATGCGGGCGAGCGAGACGCAAAAAGCTGTGGAGTATTTTGAGGCGGCGGTGGATTTACGTTCCAATAACCCCAAGTACCTTGATTTTCTGATCGATGCGAGTATACTTGCCGGCGATCGCAAACGCGCTCAAAAAGGGTTGAAATTGCTCAAACAGGTGAATCCTGAGAATAATAAGATCGAGGAGTTCCAGGATCGCATTTATAGTCTGCCGTTGTAGGCGAGGCTCGTGCCGCGATAGCTCAGTCGGTAGAGCGCATCCATGGTAATAAAGAGGTCTATAGTTAAGAAGAGTATTATCCCTAAGACTACAGCCGTTTCGGCTGTTGTGTGAGAGATAGATACCACTTCCTTTACTAAAGTAGTCCCCGAAGGGGACACCTCTGTATTACAATGATGGTGCTTTCACCATATACCAAGAAAACAATTAAGCCGCGATAGCTCAGTCGGTAGAGCGCATCCATGGTCACTTTCATACGAGAAAGTAGCCCACCCCACTGGAAACGGTAGAGTGAATCCCGAATAACGGTTAAAGCCCTGTCACAAGGGTAAGACCGTGGCGTCAATCGAAGAAACGCCCGAACGACTGACAAGGGGGGCTAAGTTCCTTAGGGAATATGCCTAATATACAGTCTAGTCCCTATATACGTGACGAAATAAATTAGGGTGTAAGCGAAGGATGAGGTCTCGGGTTCGAATCCCGATCGTGGCTCCACGAAAGGTTCTGATGTTCACCATCAGGATTTTTTGTTTATGTACATACAAACAGCGTTGCGACAATTTTGTGACCACTCTTCGTTTATTCGTGGGTACAGACCAACGACTATTCAGCGATATAAGAACGCCGTGGGATTCTTTATACGTACAGAAGGCATAGAAACGCTTCAGCAGGTCACTAAGCCTTGTTTTGAGCGCTACATGCTCTATGGTAGGACAACGCGCAAATGGTCGGCTAACAGCTTCATCACGTACCACAAGAGCTTTGTCGTCTTTTTCAGGTGGTGTGTGGAACAGGGGTATATGCAAGAGAACCCTGCGGATGGAATGGAGATGCCAAAACTTGAACGGCGTTTGCCTCCTAAGCTCACCAAACAAGAGGCGATGCGGATATTGGAAACGGCTATGAACTTCCCTTATCCTTACAAGTACCTTAAGTATCGCAATCATGCGATTTTTGCTACATTCTTATATGCAGGACTGCGAAAACAGGAATTGCTTAACCTGCAGTACAACGATATAGATGTAGAGAACCGCTCTATCTTTATTCGACAGGGCAAAGGGTCAAAGGATCGCGTAGTGCCGATTTGCTCAGCATTACAGGAGAGTCTAGATCGTTATCTTGTAGAACGTAAACGGCTACACAAAACCTGCCCAGAGTTCTTTGCCTCCCTTAACCGTAACGTTGGATTCACGGGGACAGGTATGAAGAGGTTGGTTGAGAAGATGAAGGAAGCGTCAGGAATAAAATTCAGCGTGCACAAGCTACGTCACAGCTTCGCTACGATGATGCTAGAGGGCGGATGTGACATTTACTCTCTCTCAAAAATGCTAGGTCATGCCGACCTAAAAACGACAAGCATTTACCTCGCCGCTTCAGCAGAACACCTGCGCACACAGATTAACAAACATCCATTGGATGATAGCTCGACTTATAATGCGTTATAAGTCCGAGAAATGTGGTAATATCTACACAAATTTCTATTGTATGCCAAATTTATCCCAAAATCTTGAACTGGATCGATGTCCACATTGCACCACAGACACCCCAAGTTTGGTACTGGAGCATGGGGTTGGCTCAGCCGATCACAAAGGTGACAATCGACGTTATTGGGGTCTGTATGTTTGCAAGCGTTGTGGTGGTGTGGTTGTGTGTTCAAGTAGACATCCCGGGGGCGCTGTTTTGGAAATCTATCCAAATGTCATGAGTGTAGATGAAGTGATACCAGAGAAGCCTAGGGCCTACCTCTTGCAGGCATTAGAATGTCTCCATGCGCCTTCTGGTGCTATCATGCTTGCCGCAAGTTCGGTTGATGCGATGTTGAAAGAAAAAGGTTACGTAGACGGTTCATTATACAGCCGAATAGATGAGGCGGCAGGTAAGCATCTTATAACCCAAGATATGTCCACTTGGGCGCATCAAGTACGATTAGAGGCCAATGAAGAACGACATGCTGACGATGATGCAATGATGCCTAGCTACCAAGATGCAAAGTTGACTGTCAACTTTGCTCAAGCTCTTGCAGAGTTTCTGTTCGTTCTGCCGTCCATGGTGACTAAGGGGCTAGAAGAGACATCCCCAGAGGAGGAAGGTAAAGATGTCTAATTACCATAACCTAATATTGCTGACTGGGGCGGGGTTTACTAAAAACTTTGGTGGTTTTTTGGCTTCAGAGATGTGGTCTCAAATATACAATCACCCAGATGTTCAATCATCAGAGAAATTAAGGAGTTTACTGTGTGATGACTTTGACTACGAATCCGTGTACAGCCGTGTGAATGATGACAAGTCCGTATCTTGTGAGGATAAAGAGAGAATACAGAGTGCCGTTAGAGAGGCTTATAAGAATCTAGACATAGCCACTAAGGACTGGGTTTTCCGAGACGATTCAGCACATCCTGTATGTTGGTATACATTAAATAGATTACTCAGCTTATTCAATAGTGGCAGAGAAAAAATTAGCGTATTCTTCACACTGAATCAAGACCTGTTCATGGAACGCAGGAGCGGAAGTGTATGCCCAGGGGTGCCTGGATTTCATGCACAAAAGGGCGGGCTGAGCACGACATCATTGGAGGAGTCTGATTTCTTAGTATTACCAACGGAAGATAAAGTTAACAATCTTGTCGAAACCGCCATCAGAGGTCATGCTGGACCAGTTTATATTAAGCTTCATGGTTCCTATGGTTGGGTTGCTTCTGACGGGTCCACAAGGATGGTTATTGGGAAGAATAAAGTACACACGATTACATCTGAACCTTTACTAAAAGCGTATTTCGATCTATTTTCCTCAGCTGTTCAAGAAGACAGTAAAAAAATGCTTATTATAGGCTATGGTTTCGGGGATGAACACATAAACGCCGTTCTTGCAGACGGTGTAATAAACCATGGATTACGTATCTATGTCATTAGTTCGACACAGCCCAAAGATTGGAAAAAACGTGTTGAAGAAGATGTGAAATATGGCGCGACTATTATCAGTGGGCTTGCTGGATATTATCCGTACACCTTGTTGGAGATGTTCCCGAAGGACCAAAGTGAGACTATTCACTTTAAAAATCTAAGAAGAGCATTGGTATCGTAGTCTTCCGAAAGAATCGGAAGGTTATCCACAGAAAAACCACGCAAAGTAGATAAAGTACGATTTTTATTTATCTCTAATCTTAGTATTTATTCGGCATAGGTCGATCGAATAAACGTCGAAAACGTCTACCCCTGGTAGGGGGGGTAGAAACGGTCAAGCACGTAGACTTATAACGCATTATAAGTTTGGTGCCCAGCGTTTAATCAACAGAAAGCTTTTCGAAGACCTCTTTTACACCTGTTTCAGAAACACGATCCAACCAAATAAGGTCGACGTTATTGCAGTCCTTAAGGTGTGGGTATTGTTTCTTGATGTTTTTAATGGTTTCGACAAGGAACTCTATGTAGTCTTCATATCCCGCCTCAATAGTTTGCTCCGCAAAATTAAAATCATTATGGGCAAGGTATTTGTCTCGCCATGTTTTCATATGTTTGGTGTAACTGCTGTGTGTCTTTGCAGATAAACGGATCTGGTTGATCAGGACATCGTTATCAAGATGTTCAATAATGTAATCCAAGGAAAGGTTTGGCTTGGTCTTATCGTTTTGAAAGAAAGCAGGATCCATTAATCTACAAACAGATATCATCCAAGCATGTTGTAGCGACGGTAAGGTAACCTCCCAAAAGTTTTGAAATGTACGGTTGTTTTGCATGAATTCTTCCACGGACGTTGCCCAGTGCTGTACTAGCTTTTCCTCAAAGTTATCACAATGTTCTGCGTATTGGTTGTTGCAGTATTTCCAAACAGAAAACTGTTGGTAAGCATGATCGACTTCTTTTACGAAGGAACTAAGAGTGTTCTTATCTATCATAGATATATAGGATGGAGGCATTGATTTATTAATGGGTATTTAATACAATACTACTACAATTTAGCCTAAACCTTGGTTTCCAGGGCATGGCATCAAATCCGCAATAGTATTCTGAGCTCGTCATCAGAGCACTATTGCGGTTGTCATCCGAAAGGGTGGCAGGTATCCCCTCGGGGGTATCGCTGGTGGCGGGCTTTTAGTATACCGCCCCATAAAACCGCAATATTATGAAAAAATGTCCTTATTGTGCCGAAGAGGTGCAAGACGAGGCGGTGAAGTGCAAGCACTGCTAAAAAACCATGACAAACGTTAAAACAAAGGCTGATGATTCAGGCTCGACGCCAAACAAGACACAGCAACGTTCGTTGGGAGCGAAAGTTGGAAACGTGATCGGAATCCTGTTGTTTTTTGGTGGGCTAACTCTGCTATCAGAACCTACGTCTGAGAACGCTCAAAATGCGTTTATAATGGCTTTGTTTGCACTTTCCTTAACAGACTACTACTTGCCACTTATTCGGCATCGTGTCTCGGAAAAAACGCTTCATCGCGTACGTGTATTTCTTCCATTCGTGATTTTCTTTGGTGGACCAACGCTCGTCGCAATTATTAACGTGTTGAAGTCGTAGTATGACGAAAAAGAAATGCCCACTGTGCGCGGAAGAAATTATTGCAGAAGCTATTTACTGCAAGCATTGCAAATCAGACATCGGCACACCTAGCCAGACAACGGTCAAGAAAGGCGGATTTAACATGAAAGGCACTTTCGTCTTCTTTGGTATTTTGTTCTTTATTATGATTGTTGCTGTTGCGGTGAGCGAACCCGGAGATTACTCGGGAGAGAGCACGGCGAGCAGCAGCACGACCACGTCAGTGGATCGTGAGCCAACAGCTTGTGATATTCACGCGTTTGTAGCAGGGGCTGTTATTGAAGGTTATACAAAATACCCAGACGAAGCACGTAAGCCAAGCTGTACAGAGGCTAGATTGGTTAGTACAGGGGGCGATACGTATCAGATGAGTGGATACGTCATCGCATCAAATGCCTTAGGTACAGAAGGGCGTTTGTACTATACGGTTGACTTGCGATACAAAGGAGGCTCGCCCATGATGGTGAGCAATTGGGAGGTTTTGTCAGAGCCCACGATTACAGAAAGGAATTGATGAAACGAACATTATCTGAGACCATGTAGATATATGGCATATGGATTCCGAAAATCAATTAGACTAGGCAAGGGTGTTAAGTTGAACTTGAGCAAAAGCGGTCTCGGTGTTAGCGCTGGTGTTAAAGGCTTACGTGTTGGAATGAATTCGAAAGGTAGCTACGTTCATGGCAGTATTCCTGGAACGGGTATCTATTCGCGTCAGCAGATATCTGGTGGTAACTCATCAACTGGTGCGCAAGATTTTACACGTGGTCTTGTTGGCTGCGGTACCTTTGTGGGCGTGGTTATATTGCTTATTCTGACGGTAATAGCCCCTCCAGTTGGATTGTTGGGTTGGGCCGTTATTGGCTATTTCTATTGGAAACACACAAAAACGGCACCCTATAAGAATAAGAGGGCGAAAAATGCAATAGACAAGCATGATATTGACTCGGCACGATTAATCCTAAATGAAATCCAAAAACCAAATAGAGAGACACATTTCCTGATCTGTTTGTTGGATTATGCAGACAAGAACTATGCGGAGGCTGTAAAAGGTTTCCAAGCATTGCGAGAGGAGGAAGAACCTCCAATGGGGGCGATCTATCCTTTAGCGGATAGCCTCGTTGAGTTGCAACGTTATTCGGAGGCGACCTCCTTATTGCAAAAGCTTTGTGAGGGGGATGAAAAAGAGACGCGTTATCTTAACCTGCTGGCACGGTGTTTTTCTCAGCAAGGAAAGCATGAGCTAGCCATTGAGACACTAAAAAAGGCTCCAACACGAAAGCGTAACTTGGATCAGGATTTGTTAGAAACGCTCTATCAACTCGGAGTAAGTAGTGAGGCACTCGGCAAACCAAAAGATGCAAAACGGTATTACGAACGTGTATGTGCGGAAGATGCGAGCTATCAAGACGTGAATGAACGACTAGAAGGCATCGGTAGCTGAATGTAGTTATCCACACAAGAGGTCAACACAAAAATCGGACAGGGATCCGATTTTTTGTTTTTTGGATTATTGGTTATTTGCTAGATCTAGCAGACAAAAGTTTACAAAGTGTAAAAGCTCATAAAGTTGCAAAGTAAATAAACCTCACAAAGTTAGCTAGTATACGTTGACAAAGAGACTTTTTCGCATAGAATGTATCACGTAGTACATTTCAATTTGGGTTGAGCAACAAATGTGGAGCAACAAGTTGACGTCGTAAGACGCTGACCGCTCGTCGGGGTTATCTGTACATGGATCCCGAAGCGTAAACATGTACACCGTGCCACAAAATAAGTGCAACCGCCTAAAAATCGAATGTCCATTTTGGATGTTGGGTCTTTAGGCGGTTTTTATTTATCAAAATAATTATATGCAACAGAATGAATTACAGGTCTTGTTCGACGATTTTTTGCGCGAACAACAATATACAGCAGGTGCTCGCCCAGATACGTTAGAGGGGTATCGTGCCGCTCTCTCGTTACTTTTTAAGCTCGCTCCTGATGCTGATTTAAAATCTGTGCAAGAACGTAGTTTTTGGATCGGACTTTTTGAGACGCTCCAAACGCGAACACGAACCCTCAACAACGGAAAACAACATAAGGGTGTAAAAAACTCCACGCTTCTAACATACAGGAGTAAGTGGGGGAAGTTCATGCGATGGTTGGTAGACACACGACAAATTAAGGAGAATCCCTTGCCAACAATCAGCAAACCGCATGTAGAGTATGTGGATAGACGTTACCTTACAGAAACAGAGATACATAAATTGTTGCAGTTTTGTCAGTACGATTATGAGTGGGCAACGGAATTTCTTCGCTGTAGAAATTACACTATACTAAAACTACTCATTCTAACGGGTATACGACGTAATGAACTTCTCGGATTTACATTGGAGAGCGTAAATATGGAACAACGGACACTTACTGTGGAAGGCAAGACGTCTAAATCCAAATTGACACGGACTATTCCCTTGCAGAGGGAACTTATGGTCGAGCTTCAGCGGTATCTACGAGCAAGAGAGGATCATCCTATTGCGTACACGACGAATGCACTGTTTGTGTCTTCAAAAAGAAACCGTCCGCTTGGTAAGCATGGGTTAAAACACTTGGCCGACCTGATCAAACAAAAGAGCGGAGTGAATTTCTTTGTGCACCGCTGTAGGCACACGTACGCTGCGAACCTCTACGCACAAGGTGTTTCGCTTTCTCACGTACAACAACTCATGGGACACGTAGACCCGCGTATGACGCTAAAATACGGCCGTCAGGTCACTACAGAGGCCCTACGTGATAGCGTGGAGAAGCTTGGGAATGGGAAGTATGTTGGGTGACTTATCCATACCTCACGTTTACTGGCTCTCAGTGTTCGTGTAAACTTTGTTTATATGCCAGAATTATCAAACCGCCAAAAATTAATCGCTCAACTAATTCAAAGACACGAGCGACCCACGGTAACGGTTTTGATGAAGTTAGCGTACCTTCTGGATCTCATTGCTAGAAAAAAAGAACAGGATGTTTATTTTGGCTATGTGTATCGACGCTATACCTATGGTCCATTTGACGAAGCGATATATCATGATTTGAAGGCTTTGATAGACGACGGTGTCGCCATTGCGACGACGGAATATACTTCTGACGGGAAGGAATACATTGTATATAATTTTAACGAAGAACCTACTGATACCGATTTTTCTATTACGGAAGTCCAGGAAGCTATGTTCAACGAAATCATGGAGTCACTAAAGGGTTACGGTGCAAAGGCTCTAACAGACATTGCGTACAAGACTGCACCTATGCAAGCTTTGGGTGCAACTCTTGGTGGTAATGAACACATCAACGAGGTTCTTAATCTTGAAGCGTAGATAGCATGCAACTCTCCATACTCATGGCCAATATTGTTGAGCGTGGCTGGGTATATCGTGATGAGTTCTCAAGGGAAGAAAGCACGGGTGATGTGAAGGTAAAATACAAACTAGCCAATACGGTGATAGCTGATGAGTTAGCTATCTTCCCGTTTATTGTACTTACCTCACGGGGAAGCTCCTGCAAAAGGTGGACGACGAAAATTGTTGAACCAAAAGAATGGTGTGATGTACAGACACGACATTTTCCGAAAACGACAACGTATATAGATGTAAAGCGTGTCGAAATTTTAAGTGTCGAAGATATACAGAAAAAGCGACGAGGTGGCCGCGAAAGTTTTGCAAAAATGGCACGTTTACCAGAAAATGGAATGAGAGAATTAGACCAGCTTAAAGTACGAGCACGAAGATCTACAGATACTCCAGATGATACAAAGACCATACTGGGAATAACGCTTGGGGAAGAAATAACCGATTCATTTTTACATAAATATAATTTGTAAAAAGCTTGAGTAATACAATTTTTTACTATATAATACCTATACAATTTACCAAAATTAACACATTATTACGAACATCAGAACCTTTCAACAGAGCTATTGTTGCAGGTAATAAAGTGGTCTACATAGAAGACAGGTACTAGAGATAAAAATCGTGGTTTTACTCCGTAAACAGTGTCTCTTCTCCATTATCTTCTATGGGAACTTCATGGTAAGGATGAGGTCTCGGGTTCGATTCCCGATCGTGGCTCCATGAGAAAAACAAGCTGAAAGGCTTGTTTTTTTGTTGTGCTGCGAAAGCAGAAATACATGTGTGGATACGTGTGCCTGTCCCCTTTATCCACCTCCTCTCATTTTGCACCTTTGGAAAGACATCCAGGTTACCACCTGCTTAATTTATTCAAATAAGAGCAGAAAGTAATAAATTGACGTTAATAATGCAATGCACAGTGGTCGAAGAAGAATAAAAACGTTAATTTTGTTATAATGGGATCAATAATTAATGTAAGAAGTATGTCAACGTCAAACTCAGAGAGTGGATTTGGCTTAGAGGAGGTCTCTCAAGAGGAACAGGGAATAAAGGAGAATGCGGAGTTATTGAGCCAATCTCCAGAGATGGAGTCACTCACAAGCGCCGATGAGAAACTCAAGGATATCTATGAGACGGCAACGGAGGCACTTAGTCCTAGTGAACTTGCAGAACGATATCCAGAACTAGCAAATCTCGATCGAGAAGGTGTCCAGAAGGCCGGGCTTGAGCTTAATGAACTCGTAGATCCAAACGGTAGAAGTGTTGAGATGTTGGGGGCTGAGCTGGAAATTATTTCCGACGTATTACGTGAGCTAAACCCGTCATTATTTGATTCGCTTGCATCTCAAATTAAAGACCGTGATGGCATTGACGAACTCCCATCTTTAAACCGTATGATTCGAGATCAGCTTGGTTATGCAAAAAAGGGATGGGCAAAGGATAAAAATGGTGGGTCCTTACCTAAATTTGACGTCACTGACGCAATTACAAACATGCCAGGAGAACAGGCGTTAAAATTAGTCGACCGGCTTTCGAATCAGCTCGATGTCTTTTTATCGGAAAAGAAGAGGGGGGAAGAGCTTGTACAGAAGTTTCAGGTATTGGATGGACAAGTTTCCTATAGGGAAAAGCCGGATATTCTTAAGAATGAAGGTGTGGATGGTCTGGCTGCGCGGGCTGTTTCTCAAGGGGAACAAGGAAACAGACTGATCAGTGAGATGCTGATCCCGTTGCAAGAGAAGTTAAAAAATTACAAAGAGGTTGTGACCGCAAAGGAAGAGGCACAGACGTCTGCGGCGCAGAATGAGGCCGCTGCATAGGTTGTCAGTCTCCGCCTCCATTTTATTATCGAAAAAGAGCCCACGGGGCCGGGGTGTTTGTGCACATCGACGGATTGGCCGGCCGTCAAAAAGTTTACAATGCAGAACTTGCAGTGAGCCGTTCCAGGTCTGATCGGCTGGAGATACGCGTGGACGTGTTAGAGAAAAATATTGCTGCATAAAAACCACCCAGATGGGTGGTTTATTGTCCAAACCTCCTCTGCCGATGATCATAATCGGCCAGACAATCGTCCAGGTCTGCTTCGGTAAAATCTGGCCAGTTTTTTTCTATGAATTTGAGCTCGCTATACACGCCACTCCATGTAAGAAATCCAGACAGCCGTTGCTCACCGCTGGTGCGTACAATTATGTCTGGTTCTGGGACTCCTTGCATCCAAATGGTCGTGTTGATTGTCTCCTCGGTGACCTCTTGGCCTGCCGCAAAGAGTTGATTCACCGCATCCACAATCTCTGCACGCCCACCGTAGTTAATACAGAGATTGATTTGCCCTCGCGTTCCACCTGCCGTTGCTGCCTCTGTCTCTTGTATTGCCTGAATAATTTTATTGTTCAACCCTTCTCGACGTCCAATAACGCGGACTCGTGCGCCTTGATTAATAAAAAATTGACGATCCGCTGTGAGCACACGCAACAAAAGGTCCATCAAATAGCCCACTTCTTCTTCTGAGCGCTTCCAGTTCTCTGTGGAGAACGCATAGATGGTGAGGTGTTCAATACCTCTCTCCAAGGCCGCCTGGCCGATGATTTTGACGTTTTCATATCCGCGTCGGTGTCCCTCCAACGTTGGCAGACCGCGTTCGCGTGCCCATCGGCGGTTGCCGTCAATGATGATTGCAAAGTGTTTCATGAAACACTTTGTACCATGGGAAGAAATACGTGACAATGACTCGAGTGCACGTCAGCGTTTTGATCAAATAGTTGCCAATGAATGAAATGACAGTCGGTTAATTAAACACGAAGCCGCCTACTTGCGGGATCTGTGCTACTATTGCCTGAATGAACACGCACGTAAAAAACAATAGATCCCTTGTTCTTCCGCTGTTAATTGTAGCGGGGCTTGCGGCATTTCTGCTCATAGGTTATGCGGATTTTGTGGTTAATAAAGCCGCAGAAGGTCATGCTTATACAAGCATTGCGGAGATGCCTCATACGAAAACCGCGCTGTTGCTTGGCACGAGTAAGTATGTCCCAGACGGTCGCGATAACCTGTTTTACACGTATCGTATGAACGCCGCCGTGGAACTATTTGAGGCGGGGAAGGTCGACTACATCCTCATTAGCGGAGACAACGGAACTCTGCAATACTCAGAGCCAAAGATGATGCAGACAGATCTGCTGGATCGAGGAATCCCCTCCGATCGCATCTACTTGGACTACGCCGGATTTAGAACCTGGGACTCCGTCGTGCGGGCCAACAAGGTGTTTTTAGAAAATAATTTTGTGATTGTCTCGCAGGCATTTCAAAATCAACGCGCACTCTATATTGCGCAGACCAACGGGATTGAGGCGATTGCCTATAACGTACAGGATGTTTCTGTGGCACGGAGCCCCCGTATTTGGTTACGTGAGCGTTTGGCGCGCGTTAAGGTTCTTTTGGATGTCCTGTTGCACACACAGCCCAAGTTTTTGGGTGATACGATTGAGATCGGCGGCGAAGTGGAATAGTTGGTCTGTATATTGACGTTAATAGAATCGAGGAGTAGTTTCTTTTTATCTGGCGCGGGTGCTAGATGTTGAGGAGGCGCGGAAATGAAGCGGTCCTGGAGGGGCATGGTTTGGCTGTTGGCTCTTCTGTTGCTGATGCTGTGTGCGATTGCTTCCGGACGAGAAAGCTGGGAACAGCACGCCCGAGCGAAGGAATTTGATCGACTGGTCCGCGAGCGAAGGGAGCTCAAGGAGAAGTTGGAACCGAATCCACAGGAGCGAGGTGTCGAGCGACCTATTGACGTAACGGAAAAAGAGGATTATAACGCTTGTGATGGGAGGCAGAATGCCACAAATTCGAGATGATTTGCGTGAGAGGCTGTGTGAAGTAAGGAGCTACTCGAGGGGCTGGTACGTGGTGGAGATCACGGACGTATGTCCACGAGCGAGAGACACCACCAAGTTTCTGGTGTACGACCGCACTGCCAACGGAACGCTCTGCGTGGGATTCGTTACGGGACCATTCGCGCCTGAGGCGGGGCTGATGCTCCATAGGGTCATGGACTGGGATGGCATCGACACACGTTCCCGGCGGGTGGAAGGTGTGACGGACGAGTTTCCCGTTTGGCTGGAGGCCACCGGGCTCACCTCAATTGAACTCGCGGATCTCATCTTCTCGTGCCCCAAGTTGGCTGCCAACGCAGCCTAGGATCAACAACGCTTCTACGCCCGCCACCTGCGGGCGTTTACATTTGCTATACTGTAGGCACTATGCAGCTCTATCGTCATTATCACGCGCTCACAAAACACCGTGCGCTCCACTCGGACTTTCACTTGTTTGAACTTTCCGTTTGGATCCATGTGTTTGGTCGCGCTCTGATCTCCGTCTTTATTCCCATCTTTTTGTTGCAGTTGGGTTATGGTGTGGAGCGGGTGATGTTGTACTACTTTATCTACTGTGCATTTGATATCCCACTCAACTTTATTGCGCGTTGGAGCACACGACGTTGGGGGGCGCGGCTGACAATAGCTATAAGCACGTTGTCGTCAATCCTCTTTTTTGGTGTATTGTTTGCGTTAGGGGTTGGGGACTGGCCGCTACTCATTTTGTTGGCCTTCTTTTCCGCAGTCTACGATGCGCTCTACTGGGTGGCTCACATCTTTTTGTTTATGGAGAGCAGCAAAAAGCGTGGTAAAACCTCTAAAGATACGAGCTCGCTGAGTGTGGTACGACAATTTGGTGGTCTTTTGGCGCCAGCGTTTGGAGCCGGGATTCTCATATTCTTCCATCAACAAGCGTTGATTATTACAAGTACCGTTTTCTTAGCCCTCTCCGTCTTACCGCTCTTGCGTGCAAAAGACTTGCCAGACAAGCCGTCTACGCCGCAGCCTACGTTTAAGCAATTTTTTGAAAGGAGACATGGGCTAAGAGACTATGTGACCATGAGTCTCTATGGGGTGCATGGTGCTGCTGAGGAGATTATTTGGCCGATGTTTATTTTTACGTTGTTTGCCTCGGTGGAGTCTGTGGCAATCATTCCGATCATCGCCTCCATTACCACGATTATCTTTACGTTTTTCGCCGGGAGAATCAAAGAGCAACATCGTTTGCGGGCAGTCACGGTCGGCGGCGTGATGATTGCACTTGTTTGGTTGTTACGACTCGTGCTCGCCTCATCATTCTTCTATTATGGAAGCATTTTCCTTGTAGGTCTCTTTGCGGTGATGATCCTCATCCCAACGGACAGCAATATCTACGAGCGTGGGGAGAAAGTGGATTCGCTCTCGGCGTCCATGTATCGCAACCTGTTTAATATGGGGTCCCAAGCTGTGCTCTTTGGCCTGTTGGCGCTGCTCACGAATGTGTTTCATGTGAGTTTTGTGCTTGCGGGGACGAGTACAATTGTGATCGCCTTATTGGCTCTTATGGTTGGTAAAACGCGGATAAAAACGCGGGTATAGCCTCTTGTTTACGGGATGTGATAGAATCTTGTTATGCAGAAACATCTCAAAAGGGTGTCTAGTCGCTGGGTGCTCCTGTGGATTGGGACACTCGTTTTGGGTTTGCTTCCCGTGTCGCATGCGGCGATGGCCATGGATGTGGACATGGATCAGCACCTGGCCGTGCAGACAAGCGATCAATCTGTCTGCAACGACTCCTGTGCAAATCCAGAGCCTTGTTTGGAGCATTGTTTACAACAAACAATTCATCATAAAGTGGAGGCAATATCGACGTCGTTTGAATCAACGTACGTATCGTTATTACCTGTTACTGCGTACGCAAGATTTGACCGCAGACAGACACTTTATAGAAAAATATTTTTACGTAGTCATCATGTGTGGAGATCTAAACATCTCTCCACGCAAGCAAGGGAATAAAACATCTCATCGTGCGTGATGAAGACGTCTTATTCTTTTTTATTTTTCTATGGCGAAACAACAATTTTACGTAAAGGGAACACACTGTAAAAGCTGCGAAGTGGTGATTGAGCGCGAGTTAATTCAACAAGCGGAGATCCTTACAGTGGACGTGTCGCACAACAAACAGACACTCACGATTGAGACGGAGGGAGACAAGGAATTCTCGCATGGAGAGCTCAACACGCTTTTGCAAAAGCATGATTATACCGTTGGAGGGAAACAGAAAGGCGGGTTGCAAAAACCAAAAATCAAATGGCAGCGCGTGGGTGCGGGTGTGGTGTTGGCAATTGCGCTGTATCTTGTTTTGAATGCAACAGGATTGTTGCGGATTAGTCCGTCATCGGCGCAGCCTTCAAGTTTGCTTGGGATTTTGGTGATTGGGTTGATTGCGTCTGTGTCTTCTTGCACGGCGGTGGTAGGTGGCCTTGTGGCAGCCGTGTCGAGCGCGGTGGCAAAAACGCAGGAGCGTCTCACTACATTTGAACGCATGCGGCCACATATTCTGTTTAACATTGGGCGTATTGGCGGGTTCTTTGTGTTGGGTGCTCTTATTGGACTTGTAGGATCAGCACTACAACTCAACATTACGTTAAACGCAGTGTTCTTGATTGTGGTTGCGGTGATGATGATGGTGATTGGCATCAACTTGATGGAAATATTTCCAACGCCCGTGGTGGGCATGCCTAAGTGGCTCTCGCACAAAATTCATGATCTCGCTGAGTCAAAAGACGCCAAGGCTCCGCTCGTATTGGGTGCGGCAACGTTTTTCTTGCCTTGTGGATTTACACAGTCTATGCAGCTATTGGCACTTTCTCTGCAGGATCCATTGATGTCTGGTGTGGTGATGGCACTGTTTGCACTTGGAACTGCACCGGTGTTACTCGGGATTGGGAGCCTGACCGCCTACGCAAAGGGCACGACGCTCAAGCGTGCCGTGCAAGTAGCGGGGTTGGTGGTGCTCGTGCTTGGAATGAGCAACATTACAAACGGAATGACGTTGCTTGGCATTAACACGGATCAATATTTGTCAGTTGGGCCTGTTGAGGCAGGGCAAGCGGCGGTGCAAAATGGTGCGCGACAAGAAGTCACAATGGAGGTGACGTCGCGTGGATCATATGAGCCAAATATCCTTACGGTCAAGAAGGGAGTTCCTGTTGATTGGAAGATTACGGGTGCCGACTTCCTTGGATGTGCCGATACACTTGTGTTACCAGCGTTTAACGTGAACACGCGGATTAAAACGGGTCAAAACCTGGTACAATTTACACCAACAAAGACAGGGTCGTTTACGTTTAGCTGTTCCATGGGAATGATCCGTGGAACCATGATTGTGACACCATAACCTAAACTATGACAAAACATACGCTCAAGATAGAAGGAATGCATTGTGCGAGTTGCGCGGTCAATATTGAAGGGGCGTTTAAGGCGTTGCCAGAGGTAACGAACGCCAACGTCAACTATGCAACGGAAGAGGCAGTGGTTGAGACGGATTTGGATCGTGCTGCTCTAGAGGAGATTGTAAAAAAAGAGGGATATACGGTACGTAACGAGAAGATGGAGGGAATGGAAGGACATGAGCATATGCATGAGACGGGTGCTGCGGCAAAGAAGAAGGCACTGACGGCCGTGATATTGGCGCTTCCAGTGTTTGTGTTGGCGATGTTTAAGATTTCGTTGCCAGGTGCGGTGTTTGGGATTCCGTCGAGTCTGGCGATTCAGGCGGTGCTTACGCTGGTGGTGATTTTCTGGCCGGGGCTCGGGTTTCATGTGACCGCGTGGAATCAACTCAAAAAAGGCCGTGCCAACATGGACACACTTATTTCCATGGGGACATTAGTGGCGACCGTATTCAGTGTGTGGTCCATTACACAAAGTGGAGAAGCCTACTTTGAAACGGCGGCGGTGATTGCGGCGTTGATTTTGATTGGTCGGTATTTTGAAGCGTTGAGTAAGGGGCGTGCAGGCGAGGCGATTCAAAAGCTACTCGAACTCGGGGCAAAACAGGCGCATCTTGTGTTGAAGGACGGGTCGTTTAGAGATGTGGATGTAGAGACACTGGCGATTGGCGATGTGGTATTAGTACGACCAGGTGAGAAGATTCCGTTGGACGGAGAAGTGACGGAAGGGACATCAACCATAGATGAGTCCATGCTGACAGGAGAGAGTGTGCCTATTAAGAAAACGATCGGTGCACAGGTGTATGGTGCAACGGTGAATCAAAAAGGACCGCTCCACGTGAAGATGACTAAGCTGGCGGGGGAATCGGTGTTGTCGCAAATCGTACAACTCGTCAAAGATGCACAAGCGCAAAAGGCCCCTATGCAGAAGCTGGCAGACCAGATTTCGGGTGTGTTTGTGCCTATTGTGATTGGCATTGCGCTTGTGACGTTTGTTGTGTGGTACTTGATCAGCGGTGATCTGCAAACAGCGTTGATTCCGGCGGTTGCGGTTCTGGTGATCGCCTGTCCGTGCGCGCTTGGGTTAGCGACGCCGACGGCGATTTTAGTAGGGACGGGTCGTGCGGCAAAGAGCGGTATCTTTATTAAGTCGGGTGAGGCGTTGGAGCGAGGAAAGGTGGTGGACGTGGTGATGTTGGATAAAACGGGAACCATTACTATGGGAAAACCTGCCGTTACAGACGTGGTTGCTCTAAAAGGATCAGACGTTGAGCTTATTTTGTTGGCGGCGGCTGTGGAGAAACTATCGGAGCATCCGTTGGCAGATGCAATCGTGCGACACGCGGGGACGGCTGGGTTGCCACCGGTTCAAAATGTCCAAACGGAAACAGGAAAGGGAATCCAAGGTGAAATCAACGGAGAAACCGTGCGTGTTGGCCGTGCGACGTATGTGGTTGAGGCGATCGATTCAATAGTCACAAAACAGGTAGAGGTGCTGCAGCATGAGGCAAAGACCGTCGTGTTTGTCTCTAAAGCGGGTGTATTGATGGGATTTGTAGCAATTGCAGATCCTGTAAAGGCAGGGGCAGAACAGGCAATCAAAAAATTGCAGGCCATGGGCGCACGCACCGTTATGCTCACGGGAGACAATACACAAACGGCACGCGCAATTGCAAACGCCGTTGGAATTGATGACGTGCACGCAGAGGTAATGCCGGAGGATAAACTACGACTCGTAAAAGAGGAGCAGGCTAAAGGCAACCGTGTGGCATTTGTGGGTGATGGAATCAATGATGCACCAGCTCTTACCCAGGCGGACCTTGGCATTGCGATGGGAACCGGCACGGATATTGCCATTGAGTCTGGTCAAATTGTGCTGGTGGGTGGCGAGCCAACTAAGATTCCTGAGGCTATTTATATCTCGCGCAAGACGTTCAACGCCATAAAACAGAATCTATTTTGGGCGTTCCTGTATAATGTGTTAGGTATCCCGTTGGCGGCGCTAGGATTGTTGAATCCAATGATCGCAGCAGGTGCTATGGCGTTTTCCTCTATCTCGGTACTTCTCAATTCATTGCGATTAAAACGGTTGTAGTATGTTGTCAAAAAAATCAGGTGCGTCTGGTTCTATGTGGAAATTCTTAATTGGCATGCCGTCCAAAACAAGCTTTGTATTTGGGTTTGTGTGCGGCATCGGCGCGACGTTGCTTGTGATGATCATGTTTTAGGGGAAGATGAGGAACGAGGAATAGTAGATGGGGGATGGTTGATGGGAAATGGGGTATGGAAGAAAAAAGAGCCTTCGGGCTCTTTTTTGTGATCCTTTTCGTGTATCAAGAATGTCGTAGGTACGACAAAAGTGATATCTGAAATGGGGATAAATTATAATGTGTTAGAGGGGATCGAAGGGCAAGGAGATACAAAAACAAAAACCCACCAGTAAGTGGTGGGTAGATGCATCGGTACGTGATCAATTATTGTATCTCCCAAACGGTGCTACCCACGGTTACGGAGTCACCGGGGCGTTTGCCCAACAATGCTGCGCCAAGCGGCGAGACGTGCGAGATGCGACCCTTGCTTAGGTCTACCTCCTGCGCGCCGACAATCCTAAAGGTTCGCTCACCCTGTGTATTTTTTAAAACAACGGTGGAGCCGATGCCAACCGTGCCGTCTGTGGGTCCGTCGTTGATCACAACCGCCTGGGAAATCCGTTCCTGCAACCTGAGCATGCGAGAATTCATGCCACGCAGACGCCGTTTTGCATCTTGGTACCCAGCGTTCTCAGAAAAGTCACCTTCCTCCGCCGTTCGTTGCATCTCTTCCTTGGCCTCCGGATGCTCGCGCTGCAAACGCGCAAGTTCCGCTTTGAGCCGCTCTAACTTACCGGCCGTCATGTGATGATCTACAATCTGGTTCTCGAGCCGCTCTTGCTCTGCTTTTCTGATTGGGAGCCTCATACAGGTTTTGCGTTGGTGAGTCGATCTAAGTACTTCATCATCATATCTACCTCTATATTGACTGCCGCCCCGACCGTCAGACGCCCGAGTGTCGTGACCTTCATAGTGTGATCAATAAGCGACACGTCAAAATCATGTTCGCGTTGATCGGCAACTGTGAGACTCACGCCGTCGATGGCCACGGATCCCTGCGGTGCCAAGTAGCGCATCAAGTGCTCTGGCGGTTGAATGGTCATCACAACCGAGTCGCCCTTTTGCTGAATCTGTGTCACATGCGCCACACCATCCACGTGTCCATACACAAAGTGCCCGCCCATTTCATCTCCAACACGCAGAGACGTCTCAATATTGAGTTGATCGCCAACGTTTTTATTGGCAAGCGAGGTGAGCTTTACGGTTTGCGTCATGACGTCAAAAGAAAGCCGCGAGTTGCTTGTTTCTACCACCGTTAAACACACACCGCTGTTGGAGACGCTGGCGCCGATGTCTACCTCTGGCACAGGGTGTATCTCTACGCAGAGTCGCATATCATCGCCGTGACGATCCATGGAAGTAATTGTTCCAAGCTGCTTAATAATACCGGTAAACATACTAGGGGTTGTGAAAAAAGCGGACATCGCGCATATCCTTGTGGATCTTTTTTTGCATTTGTTGCCTGCTTTCAAAGGGGTCTATGGGGCTTACGTGGGAGAGGAGGTCTACGGTCATTTCTGCACCGTATAAATTCATTTCTACGTCAAAGAGATGCACTTCGCACATCCAGGCTCCGTGGCGCTTGCTTATGTAGGCGGCCGCGGGATAGGTGGAACCAAAAACCGTTGCGTGCGCCGCATACGTGCCCGGCTCCTTATTGTATGAGTCCAGATGGATATTGGCGGTTGGATAGCCAAAATCTCGCGCGCGTTGTTGCCCTTTTTGGACGATTCCAGAGATCTTCATGCGTGGATGGTAGGTGATTTTGCGCCAGACAGCAAGTGTAGGTGGGCGGATGGGTGAGGAGAGGGTATAGTGGGGTCACAAGAAAACAAATTCTGTCTATGACATGGTTTATTCTATTGGTTGGAGGTGTTGTGGGTGCAGCACTTGCAAGTGCTATCTCGTGCGCCGTTATGCGGCGAGGAACGGGGCATTCTTGGACAACTGGACGTTCTATCTGTGATGTTTGTGCAGAGGTGTTGCCGTGGTATGTGTTGATTCCTATCGTGAGTTACGTATTGTCTCGCGGGAGGACTGCCTGTTGCAAGAAGATCTATTCTGGGTGGTATCTCACGACGGAACTGATCGGGTTTGTGGGCGGCGCCTATGTTGCGAGTTTGCTATTTACAGATCTGAGAGCGGCGTTGCTTGGAGCAGTTTTGGTGATCTACGCGCTGTACGCGATTCGATTAGACGCAGAGAAACAACTTGTTGCTGTCCCGGAAACATGGATTGCGACCATAGGGATTCTTGGAATTTCTTGGCCATTGACAATAGATCATGCCGGTATGGGGATGATTGTTGGTGGGGGTGTATTTTTGCTTCAATATCTGGTGACCCAAGGCAGGGCGATCGGTTTTGGGGATGTCTGGATTGGTGTGCTCTTGGGCGCGGCGTTTGGATGGCCGATGGTGTTGATTGCCATTGGATTGGGATATGTTATTGGGGCTACGCACGCTCTTTGGCTGATTGGGCACGGGCGGGCTAAAAAGCAGATGCATCTTCCACTGGGAGCATACCTCATGATGGCTGCTGTGCTATTTTTGTGGTTAGAGCCGTGGTTTTTGCGCCTGTATACGTAGGAGCGACTGAGCGTTGACAGGTGGATTTTTGTTGGGTACAATGCCACTGCTTATTTGAGAGAGGCCACCTTAGCTCAGTTGGTAGAGCAACGGTTTTGTAAACCGTAGGTCATCGGTTCGAGTCCGATAGGTGGCTCCAGTGAATTTTGGATAAGCAACAATCTATGGGTCGGTACTCAAGCGGTCAACGAGGGCAGGCTGTAAACCTGCTGGCATTGCCTACGAAGGTTCGAGTCCTTCCCGGCCCACCAGCAAAAAAACGTGATTTATCACGTTTTTTTAGTGATCCGTAAACGCCGCCCGTGCTGCTGGCCTGGATGCCCACATCGTTAGTGCCTCTTTGAGTTGAGCCTGCCCGTGCAGGTTTTTTATAGATACTCTTTACGTTGTATATTTTGCTATACTTAGATCCTATGCAAATACTCGCCATTGCGGACAGACCGCCGGATCAACCTATCAAGACGATCCTCTTAAAACACGCGATCGACGTAATCGTGACACTTGGAGATTTGGAACAACAACAAATTTACGAGCTGGAGCAGATCACCGATATCCCAAAACTAGGCGTCTATGGCAATCATTGCTCAGGAATGTACATGACGGAACTGGGAATTGAGAATATGCATCTGCGAACGTTGGAGATTGATGGGGTTACGTTTGGGGGATTTGAAGGATGCGTACGTTACAAAAACACGTCTGCCAAAATGTACACGCAGGAGGAATCGATCGAATTACTACGTGATTTTTCACGTGTAGATGTTATGCTCTGTCATGCTCCTCCGTTTGGGGTAAATGATGAACCAGATGATTCTGTTCATGCAGGATACAAGGGATTACGAGAATACGTTGAGCAAAAAGCGCCCGGGTATCTTTTGCACGGTCACACGTATCCAAAGGAAGATGCGCTTGTCACGCAGCTAGGATCAACACAGATTGTGTACGTGTTTGGATCAAAAGTTATTACAATAAGCAAATAAATTATTTAGGTACAACCGCACATGACCAGTGATGTGTATCAACACGCGTAAAAATACTTGAATCTTCTATGCCACACACCTATAAAAATATCGATAGCGCAGCTAATCGTGGGGATGTCTGTTGACCACGAATCGATCTGTTAAAGTATACATGGCCCACGTAAAAATATCCTTATGATCAGATCTCCTTGGAATGCATGTGCGCGGTGTACGACGATCCCCGACAGGGTATCGATCGATTTTTTGGATAAAGAGAGTGAGGGAATACCCGCGACGGTAAGAGCGCTCCCGGGAATGGCAGGCGTGGATCTCTCTATGGGCTATCAAATATGGGAGATGACTTGTGATGTTTGTGGGACACGGTACCAGGCCGAGGTAGACGTGGAGCCGATGGTGTGGGATTTTAAGCTCACCCGGTTACAAGGAGACGCAAAATAACCTTGAAAACTCAAAACACCCCGTGAGGGGTGTTTTGGATATCTCTTGCGAGAATTACTCTCCCTTTGGGCGAGCAACGTTCACATTGATGGTGCGTCCGCCAAGTTCTGATCCATCCATTGCATCGACGGCAGCTTGCGCTTGCTCGTCTGTTGCAAATTCGACGAATCCGAATCCGCGGCTCTTCCCTGTGAACTTGTCTGTGACAACGCGAGCTGAGGTCACTTCACCGTGTGGGGCAAAGATCTCTTCGAGCTGAGCGTCATCAACGGCCCATGGTAGGCCGCCAACAAATAGCTTGTTCTGCATGTAAGAGCGAACTGAGTGAATAAACGAACTCTCTTATTACGTGTTACAGGAACAAGAAAGCCCCAAGACTATGCCACAAATACGTATTGTTGTCAAGCACAATCACGTTTGTGGATAATTATGCCTGGTTAGAGAGGGTTTCTCCAAACCGTTGATAGAGCAATGGAACCACGTAAAGCGTGAGAACGGTGGCAAATAACAGGCCAAAAATAATGGCAAATCCAAGCGGTGCCCAGGACGGTTGCGTGAGTGCAAGAGGTAAAAGTCCGGCAATGGTCGTAATGGTGGTCAAAAGGATCGGTCGCAAGCGTGCGCCGGCGGCTTCTCGAATGGCGTCACTTTTTTGTAGGTGATTGTATTGATTTTCATTGATCCGGTCTACGAGGATAATACCGTTATTTACCACAATACCGGCGAGTGCCACGATTCCAATCATGCCAGGGAAACTCAATGGCTGACCAATAAGACTGAGTCCTGGCAAAACACCAATTAACGAAAGGGGAATACTCGACAAGATAAACAGGGGTTGTCGGTACGAGTTGAACTGCAGGACGAGGAGTGCACCAATCAAGAAGATTCCAATGATCATCGCCTTGTAGAGGTCGGCAAACGACTGTTGTGTGCTCTCGTCCTGTCCACCAAGCGTCACGGTGTAGCCGTCTGGAATCTCAATGTGCTCCATACGCGCACGGATCTCATTAAAGATACTTGTGGCGGTGACGTCCTTGGCCGTGGAACTCGTGACACGAACCACACGATCGCCATCTGTGTGCGAAATGGATGCGCGACTTTGCGTGAGGTGCGTGGACAAGAAGCGGCTCAACGGAATATCTCCGCCTGGCGTTTGAATGGTGATGGAGGCGAGTTGATCAATGGTGATGCGATTTTTGGTTCCTTGATCGTCGTTTCCGTTAAAGCGATATTTAACCACAACATCCAGGTCATCTGTAACGGTTGCGATGGTGGTCGCCTTGGACCCAAACGCTGCCGTACGGAGCTCGGAGGCAACGTCAAACGCAGAGAGTCCATACTGAGCAATCGCTGCGCGGTCGAGTTCAAACACAAACTCTCCGGCGGTTTCTTGGATACTGGTCGACACGTTGCGAGCGCCGGGAATAGTTTTGAGCTCTGATTCAAACGTGCGCGCAAGTTCTTCGAGCGTTTCCAACTCGGGTCCCTTTAGAAGAATCTCAATGGGTAGTGCCGAGTCTGGACCATTAGAAAGTTGTGAGACCGTGACGGTGGCAAGGGGAATAAGTGGTTTAAGATTCCCCTCAAGCTCCTGTACGAGATCGCGACTATCTGGACGTTTTGATCGGTCCACGAGATTTAGCACCATTGACCCAACATGCCCGCCAGACCCACCACGAAGTGGAGAACCGGCACCGGAACTCATGAGGTAGGAGGTTATCCGATCGTCTTCTGACAAGACAGACTCAATACGGTCCATGGATTCCATGGTAATCTCCAAGGGTGTCCCAATTGGGAAGGTGACATCAACATAGAGACGATCAAGATCCGTGGCTGGAAACATATCCACCTGCAAAATGCCTGTCACTGGGAGTGCGATGCTTATGATAAATCCAACGACAAGAAGGCGCGTGAGCCGTTTGCGACGCTTTGGTTGATTCATAAAACGTGAGAGGGATGCAACGTACCAATCCTGCATATACTTCACCATCTGCTCGCGTTGTTGCTGCGCGCGGGCAAAAAAGTGTTGTACACGATTGTATCCAAACGCGACTGCCCATCGTCGGAATCCCTGAAAATGCTTTGATGGTGCCATACGATCAGACAGAAGCTGCATGCCAAATGTTGGAATGAGCGCAAGCGCAACAAAGAGGGACGCAAACAACACGATACTGACCGTTACCGGTATGCTCTTAATGAACTCGCCAATCAAACCGGAGGAGAGCAGCATGGGAACAAAAGCAAAGACCGTTGTGAGTGTCCCGGCAATCAACGGTGCGCTAAATTCCCTAACGGTTTTTAGTGCCGCTTGCTTAGGTGTAATACTGGACTGCATGTGCGCGTGTAACCCTTCCGTCATCACGATGGATCCGTCTACAAGGATTCCAAGCGACAAAATCAAGGAAAAGAGCGTGAGGAAATTGAGGGTGTAACCGAGGAATTGGAGACAGGCAAACGTAATGAGGAACGTGACGGGAATCGTTAAGCTCGCCAAGATCGACTCCCGCCATCCAAGAAACACAAGGATAAGCAGGAAGACAATAAAACTTGTCTGTAGTCCACTGACTCCCAGATTGCGCAGATCATCTTTAATAAATTGGGCGTCATCATCCACCACCTCAATGTTGACATCACGTGGGAGATCATTCTCTCGCGCACGTGCAAAGACGATGTCTGCAGCGCTTACAATATCCAAAATGTTGCCTTCATCCGATTTAACAATCTGAAGCGTTACGGAAGGTGCAGCGGGTTGTCCGTCGAGACTGAGTTGCGAGGCACTGTTACGCGTGGTGTATCCGTCAATAACCGTTGCCACATCGCTTACGGTAATAATTGCACCACCCCGAGAGGTAATAGGAAGCGCATTGAGCTGTGTTGGATCCGTGAGTCGACCTTCAAAACGAACGCTGTATTCCTGGTTGGCTGTCTCAATGGTTCCAACGGGAATATTAGAGTTGGCGCGCGAGATGGCCATGGTGACCTGGGACAAGCTCAGGTCAAACTGGTCTAATCGTTGCGGACTTACAAGAACACGCACCTCTCGGTCGGCACCTCCAACAATAGGTGCTCTAGAGACGCCAGGGATGCGTTCTAAATCTGCTTGCAGGTCCTTTGCAAACTCGTTGAGTTGCTCTAACGGATAAGGACCGCCCAGCGCATAGACCTTAATAGGCCGATCATCAAAACTGACGCGTGCGATGTTCGGGTCGTTTGCGTCCGTTGGAAGTTTGTAAGAAATCGCGTCCACAACCTCTTGCACACTGTCGCGTTTTTCTTTCGCGTCAACGCCGATGGTAAAACTCACCACCACGGACGACATTCCAAGAGACGAGGAAGAAGTAACTTCATCGATATCGGCGAGTCCGAGCACTGCGTCTTCAATCGGTTTCGTGACAAACGATTCAACGTCTACGGCGTTGGCACCGGGGAAGGGAGTTGAGATAACCACGATCGGAATTGCAATGTCCGGGTTGGATTCTTTTGGAATTTGGATGGTCGAGACAAAACCAAGTAACACCACGGCAATCGTAATGATGGTTGTGAACTGTCTATGTGTGACAAAAAATGCCCACATACTAGTCAATGGTTACCTGATCTCCGACGGAGAGACCTCGGACGGAAGCGAGGATGGAATCATTGACAGACAGTCCTGAGAGAATCTCAACGCGCGCTCCAAACACGACACCTGTTTCTACCTGCTGTTCTTGAATAGTTCCTTGATCGTCGACAATGAGGACAAAGGATCCTGCTGGTCGAATGCGTACGGATGGTAGGGGGAGGCGATACGATTCAGCATCGGTTGTGGAGATGGTTTGCTCAATCACGACCGGAACCGTTTGACCTATAGTGAGTGTGGCGCTGGGATCAAGGACCGTAATACGGAGTTCGATTTTACCGATTGCGGGGTTGATACTTGGCGCTACGAAACTCACGATGCCTTGGTGTGTGTCGCGAATGGTGACGGATGCGCCAGCCTGCACAAGGGCTCGATCTTGATCGCTTATGTAGGCCACGATCTCCAGAAGATCAGGATTGATGAGAGAAATCACGGTTTGACCGGCGCCAATGATCTCTCCCATACGTGCAGGGAGCGACGCCACGACACCGTTAAAGGGAGCTGTAATAAGGTAGCGTCGATATTGTGACGAGAGCGCGTCTCGTGCGGCCTCGGCCGATCGGACGCTTGCATAGAGAGACGCAAGATCTACGTCGCGTGGTCCGTTTTCTAAAATAGCAAGCGTTTGTCGCGCAGATGCAAGAACAGTTTGTGCAATTTCTATACTGGCGTTTGTGGCGCGCCGGCTTGCCTCTGCACGTGCGCGTTCATCGGCGAGCGATTTTGCGTCTCCTCCCACAAATCCATTTCCCTGAACGGAATGTAACGTTTGGATTTGTGTTTGGAGGGTTGTAATAGCCGCATCGACCGCTGCACGCTTTGTTTCAACGGTTGTCTTGTCCGTTGACGTGGCTGCGAATGCCACTGGCAATTCAAATCCCTCACGTGTGAGTATGAGTGCGGTTCGCGTGTCCTGCAGCCCGGCGAGTAAGTCTGTTAGCACACCATCGAGTTCGATTGGATCTGGATGTGAGCTTTCTGCAAGCTGTTGCACACGTGCAATTAACCCACCTCGTTGCGCTAAGACTGTTTCCGCATTCCATTGCCCACCGTTGTTGACCGCAAAAATTTCTCGCATTGCATCGTGTTTCGCAAGCTCAATTTTATGACACACGGATTGGGATGTGCAATTAAAATAGGTTTGTTGATACGTTGCAACGGTTACCAATCCATCGGTTGTGGTGGAGAGTACTTGTTGCGCCGTTCGGATGCTGTTGTTAGTCGCGTTGGTTAACGAGGCGGTAAGTGTGCTCATAGCGGCCTCGTTTGCAATTCGTGTTTGATCTTGTGCGGCGATCACCTGGTAGAGTGATTGTTCTGCTTGGGTAACAGCGAGGTGTGCACGTGTAAGGTCTTCTGCCCGCGCGCCGGCGAGCTGCACATTGAGAAGGGCGCGAGCTTGATCAACTCCAGCATTTGCTTGTGCAAGCTGTGCATCCACATCGCCATGTTCAAACTCTACGAGTGGTTGACCTGCGTAAACGGTTTGCCCGATGGACACAAAAACGGAACGTACAGGCACGTTTACCTCGCTCTTAATGGTGACTTGATCCACAGATGTCACCTCACCGGATGCCTGTACCACGCCTGTATTGGCACGGTAATCTTTGACGGCGATCATCTGTACGGCAGGCGTAACGGATGTCTCGGTCATTTGGGCCTTATTTGTAATATAACGGTATCCAAAGAGGGCCATTACGATTACCACGACGAGGCTAACAATTGTTGTTGTGGTGGAGGGTTTGTGAAAGCGAATCGATCGTCCACGAAGTTCTGCGAGTTTATAACGAAGCGTTGACATACTAGGAGTAAATATGCCCGGGATTTACCATAATTCGCTCATTTCGTCAACGAACGGTAGAATGTTGGGGCGTATCTATTTCAAAATACTCTATGTATAAATTTACAATCATTCACGTTGGAAAATTAAAAAACGGTCCACATCAGGAGCTTGTGGACGGGTATCTGAAGCGGTTATCTCCATTCGCGCAGGTGGAATTATTGGAAGTGAAGGAGGAAAAATTTGGTACAGCCAAGGAGCGTGAATACGTTTTGTCGGTGGAGGCCGAGAAAATCGCGTCGATACTCCCTAGTGACGCACGTCCAATTGTGATGGACGCCGATGGCCGAGAACCCAATTCAACGGAGCTTGCTGAGTGGATCGACACATTGGCCGAACAGCAAACGCAGCACTTGGCGTTTATTGTGGGTGGGCCGTTGGGATTAGCAGATGTGGTTAAACGATCTGCCGATAAAACGTTTGCATTGTCTAAACAAACTTACCCGCACGATCTTGCGCTGGTTATGCTCACGGAGCAACTCTACCGAGCCATGACGATTTTAGCCGGCAAGACGTATCATTATTAGTGCGTGTGTGCGGACTTCTTGGCGGTTGTGTAATGGTGTGCAGATTCTCCGTGCACCAAGGTTGCCATCCACGTGGAGATAGGAACGAGTAAGATGAGCGCCATAGTGCCCGCAAGCGTGCGAATCATCTCCTCAGCCACAAGCTCCTCGTTAATGAACCGCCAAATGCTCATATCTTCACGAAGGTAAAATAGGAGAAAAATTGGAAGGGCAACACCCGCGTAAGCAAGAACCAACGTGTTGACCACGGAGGCAATGTGGTGCCGTCCAATGTTCATGGCTTTAAGAAAGAGATCCTTCTGCGAAAGCGTGGGGTCTGTTTGTTTTAATTCCTCAACAGTTTCTGTTTGTGTTACGGCGATGTCATCCAACACGCCCGTGGCACCTAAAATAATGCCAGCGAGCAGGAGCCCTGTTGGGAGAGCGATTTGATCGGTTGTGAGGAAGAGCAGAGAAACTTCCTCAGAGGCGAGACCGGAAAGTTGCGCAAACCACACAAAGACCTCGGCGAATCCCCACACAAACAAGAGGCCGATAACGGTACTTAAAAATCCATACCAGGTGCGTTTATTCCAACCATGGGTGAGGTGCATGTTGACGGCGAGAATGACGATCGAGCCAAGGATGGTGACGAGGACGGGATTATGGCCTGCGAGAATTTGCGGCAAGATATAGCCAAAAAGAATGGCAACTGTAATGCCTAGCCCCAATAGCGCAAACCCACCGCGCGCGTAGCCTACGACGATCGTGAGCAGGGCAAAGAGGAGACCGATGAGCACGAGTGCATTAAAACGGACGACGTCTACAAGGAAAACGGTGCTGGGTGACCCGTCGCCAAAATCCACTAGTTGCAATAAGACGTCTTGTCCGGGGCGAATGTTGTATTTAATTCCCTGCAGATAGGAATCGCCGCTATCAACGGTAAATTGATCACCTGCCTTGTCTGTTGCGCTAAACACGACGTGTCTAACCCCGTTAACGGTTTCATCGAGGGTAATGGTGTCGACGGTGGCGCGGATCTCTTGTGAGGATTGTGCGTATACGGGGCGCGCAAACAGGATGAATACGGGGAGGCAGAGGAGAAGGAGGAGTTTTTGCATAGACATTTTTGGACAGTATACCCTAAAAACGAAGAGCCACCCTGAGAAGAGGGCTCTTCTCAGGGCGACACGTTGTCGCTGTTCAGGTTGTTCACGCCGTCGCCGTCCTCCGCCGGGGGAGGGGGCACTGATTGTCCATCGTGCTCTTACGCGGGATGAATCCCGCGGCGCCGATCGCGTGGATGTTGTCGCGTCCGGTGGCGGCACGCAGCATGAGTTGCGCGACGCCCATGATGGCCGCATGGGCCTGATCGGCCGTTAGGCCGATCTCCATGTACAGCTCCTGCAGATCCTTGTAGGTCATGTCCCACCTCCGCATTGCAACCACAACCATTGTGGCTACGTACCTATCATTCATATCAAAAAATGCCAGTGTTGTCAACTATGGAAGAGACATGTTTGAGTTTCGAAGAAGAGACCGTCTTTTGCGGGTTTGACGGCGGCAATGCTATGATGGGGCTAATTCCACACATGAAAGCAGCTAAACCGTTAAAATGGATTGCGATTCTCATGGCTGCCACAACGCTCTTTGTTGTGGTGTTTGTTGTCCCTGTCTGCTCTTCACAGTCGTGCGATGAGGGGTCTACTTGGAGCCTTTCCTCGCAAATCGCGGGTTTATTGGGTGTTGACACAGATATCGAGACGCCCGAAAAAGTGACCGTGTTAGTGGTGGGGGTGGATTCTCGCAAGGGGGCAAAGGAGGTTCACTGCGACGCAATTCATTCAATCACGATTGACACCGCTAAAGACACCGTGGAGTTTGTGAATGTCCCACGCGGAACGTATAGCTATATCCCACGACAAGAACACTGGACGCCGCAAACGGAATTATTGGACGCCGTCGATGTGGATCTCAAACGTGTGGAAGAAGAGCGGCAGGCAGAAGAAGCGGCTTGGTTTACAAACCAAGAAGTCTCCGAGAGTGAGGCGCCGACGTTGTTGCCGCAAGAATCCACCTTGGTTCCAGAGGAAGAGCCAGACGTCGTGTCGCTCGCTTGGGCAAAGGAACAATACATCTCCAACGTGTGTGAATATTTGGGCGTCGATGAGTTTGTGTCGCGCGTGGAGAAGATCACGGGTCAACCAGTGGACTATCGCGTATTGGTGGGATTCTCTCAGGCACAAGGGGTATTACGTGCGCTTTCCTATGATCCAACCACCACCCTGCAATATTTGCGTCATAGAAAGAGTTACGCTCTTGGGGATGTGCAACGCAGCTACAATCAGTCATTATTTTTGGAGGATTTGCTCGTGCATCGGATCGACATGGTGGACGCCTTACCCAAAACGGCACAGTTTGCGCTCTATCACCTAATTGATACAGATATGCCCTATAACGTGGCGCGCGGATTAATCGCGTGGGCTCAGACAAGCAAGGCACGAGAAGACACAAAACGGATTACACACAGAACAGCACCAGCCACTACGCCACATGCCCAGGATATTCATTACAATGAAGACGCGGCGGCAGAACAAGTTGCCACGCTTTATGCGCGATTGCGAGCCTATGATCGGTCGTTCACCGTGACCGATGTACAGCCCACATTGCTTGCCTACATTCAACGGCAGGAAACATATGCGTATAACGCGCTTGTTAATGGCGACAAGGATCGTGCGCGAGATGCCCTGCAACCATTAATAGATCAACAGATTTGGCAGCAAATCGAAGAGGCAACGGAGCGACAAACAATAATGGAAACGATCGCGATTCTTGAAAGCACGATTTCTTGGTTTGAGACGTTCAATGAAGAACAAACCATTGAGATCGCAACGTCCATGATTTGGAGTCTGGAGTTAGAAGACGGATCAGAATTTGCGATCGATCGTATTCAGCAACATTTGTCGGCGTTATTGTCTGATCGCGCTAAAAATTAATTTTGTTGACAGCTTTTTTGGAGCGTGTATGGCAAATGTGGATAAACCCTAGCGTTTTTGAGCGTTTGGTGTACACTCCCTCTAAGAAGCATTCTTAACCGCTAGATTATGGCATCAGGACTAACCAAGTCACAGTTTACAGCAGCTCTTTCAGAAGCATGGGGACTCTCCAAAAAGGAGGCCGCAGAAGGTTACGAGAAGTTTGTTGACCTCGTATACGGTGAGGTTCGTGGGAAAGGTGAGTTGACGCTCCCAGGATTGGGAAAGCTCGTTAAGCAGAACCGTGCCGCACGCATGGGACGCAACCCAGCAACAGGTGAGGCAATCAGCATCCCTGCAAAGACGGTCGTAAAATTCCGTTTGAGCAAGGCCGCAAAAGAGGCAATCTTGTAAACAGCAAAAACCCCGGCATGTCTGGGGTTTTGGTATACTAGAGAAATGAAGATTCACTTTGCACAACCGTTGCCGGGAACACCCGAACGCTTATTGCGTGCGGCTCGGTATTCTCCACACTACGACCGTAAAATGGGGAAGTTGAGTTATACGCGGAAAATCGGTGGAGAGTTTTATCCGCGATTCCATGTGTATGTAAAGGAGACCGACAAAGTCGTAACGTTTGATCTGCACCTTGATCAAAAAAAGGCCAGCTATGCAGGCTCTAATATGCATAGCGGGGAATACGATGGACCAACGGTGGAACGCGAGATTTTACGCATGAAACAGGAGTTTCAACGCTTTGTCCGCGAGAGGCTTGACTAAACCCGTCTCTTGGCCTATACTCTGGCGTATTAGCAGATTCTGTCTCGTAGATCTACGGGGTGGAACGATCACTACTCACATACATCTATGTCTCGCAAAGGAAAAAGTGCCTCAACGGGCGTAAAATTGCCAAAGTTGAAGCGTGTCGCAAAAAAGACGGCAGCAAAGAGTCTTCGCAGCAACAAGCACCGTGTCTAAAAAAACATCCGCCTCGCGCGGGTGTTTTTTATTTCTTAAATCCTTCGCCGACGAAGTCTGAAACAGATTAGATCGTGAGCAAACCATCCGTCATCCCGAGCCCGCCTAGGGACCTTAACCGCATTATTCATCACGCTTAAATCCTTCGCCGAACTCGCTCATCTTCGGACATGCGTGTTTTGATAATTCTCCGCATAGGCTTCGTCTTTCAAAACGCACATATCCTCGGGGGCGAAGGGCTGGATTGATCAGAGCTGATCTGATCGTGAGCAAAATCGCGAGTTCCCTCAGCGTGTCCCCACGAGTACGCCGTACAGACACGATGCTTTTTGCCTCCTTTTTGGCGAAACAAAAAGGAGAGAGAAAGAATAAATAGATTGCTTCGTGAAACGCGCAATGACGATCAAACGAGGGTGATAGCATCTAAGACAACTTTCGAACACAATCCACAAACTGTTGCCCCTGATCTTTGTAATTCTTAAACTGATCGTAACTTGGTGCGGCGGTAGACAAGAGTGCCACAGACCCTGCGGGTGTGCACTGCGCCATGGTAGAAACGACCTCCTGCATGGATTCCACAAGAATCACGCTACCAGCAAACTGAGCGCGTGTAAGAGCGTGTTGAAATTTCTCACGGGCGCCGGGGAAGAGGAGGACGTTTGGCACGTGACGTTCTGTGAGTAGCTGCGCAAGTGCCACATAATCATATCCGCGATCCATACCGCCCAAGACAATGGATCCGACCGTATCGAACGCCTTTACAGCCGCGATTGTTGATTCTGGTGTGGTGGAAATAGCATCGTCCACGTAGGTTACTTGGTTGATTGTTGCCACAACCTCTAATCGATGTGGCAAACCTTTGAAGCTGGTGAACGCACGCTGGGCACGGTCAAAGGGAATGTCCAACTGTTTAACGACAGCGAGAACGAGCAGTGCATCGTCTAACCAATGCTCTCCGGGGAGCGGGAGCGCGTTTGTAGAAAAAAGTTGCTGTGTTCCATCAAAAAAGAAACCGTTTTGCCAATGAAGACCGCTTACAATCTGCACGGGGATGGTTGTGGCGTCTGTCTGTTTTGCAATGGAGAGAGCCTCCGCGTTTTTAGCAGGAAAGATCAACATGTTTTCGCTTGTTTGACGAGCCGTAATGCGAGATTTAGCCTCGGTGTATGCGGCAAATGATCCATGCCAGTCCATATGATCCGGGTATAAGGGGAGCAGGAGGGCAATGTCTGGCCAGTTGTTAAAATCTTCCAACATGTAGCTGGACATCTCGTACACGACAATTGTGTCGTCGTTAATCTCGTGTAGGTGATCCCATTCCTGAATATCCATGTTGCCAATGAGCGTCACAGCTTTACCCGCCTCACGCAAAACATGTGCCAACAGGGTGGCAGTGGTTGATTTTCCCTTGGTCCCGGTGACACCAATCATCGTTGCCGTGGTCGTTGATCGTACCTCGTCAAAGAAGAGATTGAGACTTGTGGTGACATGCGATTGCACCGCTTGCAACTGTGGCCAATAGCGCACGCCAGGTGATCGAATAATGACGTCGAACGTTTGTAGATGGTCTAGGTATGTTTCGCCGAGTGTGTGCGTAACAAACGGGTCCTCTGGCAGCGTGACGGTGGTGCGAAGATCGCGAATCTCTACCCAGAGGTTGGGGCAGACGGAGCGAAGTGCATAAAATAGGGAACGGTTGGTCGCCTCAAATCCAATCAAAGCAACACGTTTGTTGGCAAGGTCTTTAAGCCGCATAATCCACGCGTGCAACGATGTCAGATGGAACCGCATGATCCGTGCTTGGCGTGAGCAAGTCTTGGATTACGGCATCATGATCCTCAACGGTGTCTCGTACTTCACCCGCATAGAGTTGCATGACAGGTGCGTCGTTTGCATCGGCGCGACGGTAGGCAAGTTCCATAGCGGCAACCACCTCTTTAGCCTCACCGACACACTCAAATGGCTTGTTTCCCTGAATCCCTAGGAGCTCGCGGTAGAGATCAAGTAAGTTGTCATTGGCAAACATGTCTTCGCCGAAGATGTTTACCACCTGTGTGTGCGGCAAAAACGCATTGAGTTGCGAGAAAATAAACGCACATTTTGGGCACTGATTGCACCAAAACGTCGGCGCGTGATTGGCAATGGCCTCCTGCGTGTAGTTGCGATTACAGCTCGAGAAAGAATCAAAATACTGCGGATAGCGCGTAAAGAGCTGCACGATATGAAATTCACTCAATGGTCGTACAAGGCTATAGATGCGTGTGCGTTTGGTAATGAATGTATCTACGTAGGCTTGGAGTGAGCGTTCAAATGCCAACGACTTGCTCCACTGATGGTTGATCTCCATGCCGAGATACTCCAAGTTTCCCTCCGATGCAGACCGCTCCCAGGAGTACACGATATCTGTAGCACCATGGAGGATTGCGGTCACAACGGTGATCATGGACCAGATAGCACTAATGGGTACGTGACCGTTAAACGCCTGTGGGTCTGTGCGCACGGCAGAGGTGGGATCAACGATGTTTGGATCCAGTGCTCTGTCGACAATCACGTGTGGGGCGTCAAAAACACGGGCGGCGTCTTGGATTGGTGCCGCGTCTTGAATGGAGAAAAGGGTCACAGTAAATCCGAGCTTGCGCATGAGCTCGGCCGTCACCACGGAGTCCTTTCCGCCACCAAAGGGGACCAATACATGCTCCTTACGCTCGTTGCTGCCCTGTGGAACGAGTGCCTCCAAGTCTTTATTGTAGGGAAAATGTACTTGATCGCGAAAGTCGATGTCGTTTTTGTAATACAATTCACCAAGCCCGTTGGTGTAGACGGTGTTCCAAAAATGCGCCTGTGTGCGGGTGAGTTGGCCGCTTTGAATGACGATGTTTTTTGGGCAGTACGTTTTCCAATAGCCGATTCCAACCATGAGGTGCAGAGAGAAAAGTGCGCGATCAAGATCTTCCTGGGGGACGCAGTCCATATTGATATCGCTCATTGGCACAGTGATGCGCTCCTTGTAGGTATCGCCGTTCAAATCATACAAAAGGGTAATGACACCGGTTGTTGTTTCAAATGCGTAGGAGACAAAGGTGAATGTTTTGTTGGAAAATGTTTGCATAACAGGAGATTAGCAGGATTGGAAGATCTGTCTATGCCATGATATCATGTGGGCAAACGATAAACTATGCAGCGTTGCGTCTCACTGGGCTTATTGAGTTTTGGATTAATGCTAGCTTCCTCTCTATTTGTGCATGCAAGTTTGGCTATTGCTCCACAATCGCTTGTTAAAACGGAGCAGGCATCCGCTGTGTACTACGTTGATACACAGGGAAACCGGCACGCGTTCCCAGACGAACAAGTATTTTTCTCTTGGTATCAAGATTTTTCTGCTGTTACCATTATCTCTCAATCTCAGATGGCTGCATTGCCATTAAGAGCGAATATTGTTTATCGACCCGGAACGTACTGGATTAAAATTCAATCATTGCCAAAAGTATATGCGGTTGGGCAGGGTGGCGAGATTCGATGGATTGAGAGTGAGCAGGTGGCGCAACAACTTTCGGGCACGTACCAGTGGCAATCGCGCGTACGAGATGTCCCTGACACGTTTTTTTTGAATTACCACGTAGGTGAGGCAATTACTACGGAGAATGTATCCCAAGGGTATAACGGATTGGTCTACACAAACGGTGGTGATCCGTGGATGGTGTGGAATGGGGAGAAACATTTGTTGACGGCAGCGGCGATCACGGCAAATGCTTTGCGTTCGGATTTGAGAATTTGGACGGATACTATTACACCTACACGGGCTATTGGACAGGTAATGACGGGACATGTTGATGAGGTTGTAGATGCAGCACAATTATTTGCGCCTGTTGTGGATCATGCGCCCGTTGCCGGCGAGCAGATCCCGCTTGAACAAGGAGAGATATCGCTCATTTCTTCTTTGATTCCAGAAGGATACGGCTCATTTGTTTTTCAGGACCCTTCAATAAATCCTACAATTCCAATGACCGTTTACACGTATCGCCCTGCGGGATTACCACAGGATGCTCCGATCTTGTTTGTTATTCATGGGGCAAGTCGAGCTGTTGAGGGGTATAGGTCTAGTTGGGTCCCCTATGCTGAACAATACGGTTTTGTGTTATTGCTTCCTCATTTCCCAGCCGATGTGTATACCTCGGGGTATCAATACCCTTACGGAAACATTTATACGAGCAGCCGTATGGCTCTCCCAGAGAATTATTGGTATGCAACGATGTTTGATGCGATTTTCGATCAGGTTATTGCCACATCGAACAGTACGGAGCAACTCTATGATTTATTTGGGTTTTCTGGTGGTGGACAACTCGTTCATCGTGCTATTTTTGCCAAGCCTTACGCAAAGGTCAGACGCGTGATTGCAGCGAGCTCGGGTTGGTATCTGTGGCCAGACTATGGTCAGACCTATCCTGCGGGATTTGGAGAAGCGTTTTTTGATCACGATCGTTTGGCACAATCGTTTTCCGTCCCAATGCAAGTCATTGTTGGATCGGAGGACACGGACCCAAATGCGGAAAACTTATCAAAATCAGCTGCCGCCAAGTTACAGGGATCTCAACGCGTTGAACGTGCGACAAACTTTTATAACGCTGCGAGACAATTTGCAATGGATAATGGGTTGTTGTTTAACTGGACGTTTCAGGTGGTCCCAGGTGTAGCTCATTCTAATTATCAAATGGCGCCTGCCGCCGCTCAATTACTTTATGGTGAATAAACCTCTGTTGCAGATAGGGATGCTTGGTATGCTTACACTCGTGCTGGGCGCGGGGTGCGTGTCGGGTGGTTTGGTGAGTAATAAAACGGTGGATACCACGCAGGACAGCGCGTTTGTGGGAATCGATGGGTCGCTGACGCAGACGGTGTTTGATCAAGTGGCCGATGGGTTTATGACGTGGGTCTTTGAACACGAGTACGATACGGATGCTTCGGTGAGCCTGACGCAGCGTTTTGTGGAGTGGCAGACGCTCACGGGGGACGCGTATCCAACCACGGATACGTTTACGCAGTCCATTCACCTTGTGACACCCGAGACGGATGCAACCATGATTCAATTGGTTTCCGCGGGGAAGGATGGGGTAGAGGGAACCGAGGATGATTTTAGAAAAGCCTACCCCTATCGCGCACGTTAAACAGAGGAACGGTTGAAAAATGTTTGAGCCCGACACCAGTGGTGCGGGCTCTTGTTGTAGGGGCTGCTAGACGAGGAGGAGGTCCTCAATGCTCGAAAGTGGCGAATAGATCTTCAGGCCGTGCGCGTTGAGCAAGTTCTGATATCTGGTCTCTGTCGCCTCAGAAAGGCTCAGGGACCTCGGTCCACCGCCCACCACTACGTGGTGAAGACGCGTCAGATGGCGACTAGCCAGGCTCACAATTTCTTGGACGACGAAGATCTGGGGGAGCTCACTAACCGGGGTGTTGAGGAGGTTCACTTGTTCTTGCGTGAATCCGGTGTTGGCGAGGTCGACGGGTTGAGTGCCCACCTCGGGTTCCGCGACCTCCGTCTGCCGCGGGTCAGGCAGGTACTGCAGTAGACCCAGCTGGGTCGCCACCTGATTATTCGGGTCCACCGTGAACTCGAGCGATGCGGCTATGTCGTAACCCTGCTCCATGAGCCGTTGCAACCGCCTGTTGGTGCTGTGCACATGCTCCAGCTCCACCGTCTTGTCTCCCACGTGAATGATCACGCTCTCAAAATAGAAATCCTTACCATCTTCCATACCTGTTCTCCACTGATATCTTTGATCAGTACAGAGGTTGTACCTATTTTTTGTGAGACTGTCAACCGTGCAAGAAGAACATTGTGATACAATGGCGCGCACATAACCCTTTTGTATGTCTCGATTACAAGAAACCTATAACGACCTTTTAGACGTAAAAATGGAACGCCGCGATTTGAGCAAAACCATTAAGGATGAGCTCTCACATAACGCGGAATACAATAAAGTCACAGAAGAAATGAAGATTCTTCGTGAAAAAAAGAAGAGCATTGAGAACGAAGTTAAATCGCACGCGCTCAAAGATGCACAACGCTTGGACGATCTCAAGCTGGAGATCATGAGTTTGCAAGAACTCCTCTCAGATTTGTCGCTTAACATGTACCTCGCCAAGGAACAGGTGGAGGTTGTGGATAAAGCCGATCAACGCTGGGTCCCCTCATTTTCCGTTAAATTCCGTAAGGACGGCTAGTTGTCCACAGAGATCCCCGGTTGACGGATCGCAGGATATGTGGTTAGGTCCTCCCACTATGCTAAGCAATGCCCAAGAAAAAATTGTTCGGTCGCTGCAGACCAAAAAAGGACGTGCAAAACACGGTCTCTGTTTAGTGGAGGGGGAAAAGGTGATCGCCCTAGCGGGAGACGCCGTGGTCACGCGTTTTACACGAGGTGACGTGTTGGAGTTTGATGGGTTGGTGACGACCGATACTCCTCAAGATCATGCCGCGATGGCGCGAATCCCCGAGTGGAGTTTGGAGGACGTTAAAAACGCTTCAACGATCCTTGTACTAGATGGCGTACAAGATCCTGGGAATGTGGGAGCGATTTTGCGACTTTGCTTGGGATTTGACGGTGCTGTGCTGTTGATTGATTCCGTGGATGTCACCAATCCAAAGGTGGTGCGATCGTCTGTCGGTGCCTTGTTCCAGGTCCCTTGGGTGGTTGTGTCACGGCCAGAAGCACTCACGGTGATCGAGCAGCTTGGACGACCGGTGTATCGATTAGAAAAAGGCGGAACGTCGTTAAACGGCCTCAACGAGCAAAAGGAGATTGTCTTGGTGGTGGGAAGTGAAGGGAACGGATTACAACTACCGGTTGAGGGAACGTCGGTGTCGATTAGCCACAAGGAGGCACTTGAATCACTGAATGTGGGTCACGCTGTAGCGATTGCCCTCCACACACGATTTACAAACAACTGAACAAAGGGCATGGAGACATGCCTTTTTGTATACAACCAATAATAAGAGGGAACGAAAGGAGACGGAGATATCCGCAGTCTTTTGCTCGCCATGTTATACTATCCTCACTATGGAACATGTAAAGCACCTCATATCGGCGATTCACTCCACGCAGGAGTGGCCGGAAGATGGAGAAAAAATAACGGTGAGTAAAACAAGTCGCACGGCCGGATCTGCCTACGAGAAGGTACGGCGCGCGGTGGAGTACGAGGAAGAACATTTGGTGCGACGTAATGCGATTCGTCGTATTTTGCAACGTCGGATTCAGGGAATCGATCAACACGGCATCTCACGCGGAGAATTGGTGTTGCGTGAGTTGATTTGGGCCAAGTATCTTCCCAACAAGCAGGTGCCGATTGAGATGATCGACACGGTGGAAAAGGTGATTCAAAAATACGATCGCCTATTTGCCGTCATTCCACAGAACAGTGACGAGCAAAACGACATGGAGGAGTGGCTGTTTGACGTCATCTCTACAGAAATTGAATATTTGTTACACCCACCAAAGGGGAATGAGGCGCTGGCAAACTTTATGTTTGATCGCGTCAGGCGCGAGTTGGTGTGGGAGGCTGGGAAGATCGATGATAAGCAAAAGGATTTGCTCATTTATATCGCAATCCACCGTTCGTTATTGAAGTCTAATCTTGGATCGCTCCGCTACCGAGTTATGTTGTTGTACTTCCCGCATTGGGGAAAAGCCACGCAGGCGGAAATTGACGACGTCGCCCACAAGTTGCCTAAAATCATGAAGGCAATTGATGGACAGATTCAGCATCCATTAGCCGATCAACTGTTCCGCTACATGCGGCGGTTTACGTTTGTGTTTTGGACCTTGCATGACCTCATTGAGAAACATAAAGACTTTGCAGAAGTGGCACGGGACGATGATCGTCTTGCGACGGCCGTCCGCAATGTAGCCTACGCGCGTTACGATCGATTTAAGAAACGCCGCACGCGTACGGTGGCTCGTGCCGTGCTGTTCTTGTTTATTACAAAAATGTTGTTGGCGTTGATTATTGAGGTTCCGTATGAATTCTTTGCGCTGCAGCACATCAACCAGACATCGTTAGCGATCAATATCCTATTCCATCCGTTTTTCTTGGCGCTCATTGGCACAACGCTTACCATTCCTGCAAAGCGCAACACGGCGCAACTGCTCACGTTTGTAAAGGCGGTGTTGAGTGGAAAAGATCAAGCATTGGGCGTGGTGTTTAAGATTCGCAAGCCCTGGACGCAGGGTGCACTTGGACGGTTCTTTACGACGCTGTACTTGTTGACCTACGTGGTGAGTTACGGATTCCTTGCCTGGTTCTTGGCAGTGGTCCTCTCCTTTAATGTGGTGTCCGTGATGTTGTTCTTACTCTTCTTCTCGTTGGTGACGTTCTTTGGATTGCGGATTCGTCAGAGCACATTGGAATTATTGGTTGTGGAACGGCAAGGAAGTGTGTTTGGAACACTGTTTGATTTCTTTCTGTTGCCGATTACTCGCGCCGGCCGTTGGATGACGTTGCGTGCAAGTAAGTTGAATGTGTTTGCCTTTTTCTTGGATTACGTTGCCGAGGCACCAATCAAACTTGCTATTGAGCTTGTGGAAGGGTGGATCGCGTTTGTGAAGGCCCAAAAAGAAGAAATTGAATAGTAGGTTATCTTGACTGGAGGAATGCACACAAACACAAAAAAACGGTTCACAAGAATCATTCTCGGGATCGGCGTTGCGTTGATCCTTGTTCTTGCTGGCGGACCGTTTGTGCTTCCTCGACGTGTTGAGACAGATAAGATTCGCTACGGCGCCACGTGGTCGGCACAGTACGCGGAATATATTGGCGTGGACCCGGTGGATGGACTGCGGGAATCTATGGAGGATCTTGGTATTTCTCTGCTTCGTATCCCTGTGTATTGGGATCGCGTTGAGGCACAACAGAACAGCTATGATTGGAGTGAGATGGACGCGCTTATGCAACTTGCCGAAGAACATGGGGCAGATGTTGTGTTGGTGGTCGGTCGCCGTGTTCCGCGATGGCCCGAGTGCTTTGTGCCCGCATGGATTAATGCGTTGTCGACCGAGGATCAAATACATGCACAATTGACATTTGTTGAGCAGACCGTGACACGCTACAAAAACAGTTCATCGCTCTTGCGTTGGCAAGTGGAAAACGAACCATTTTTTAGAGCCTTCGGGGAGTGTGGGGACGGGGAAACGCTTGCAACGTTATCAGACGAGGTTGCGTTGGTGCGTCGTATTGATCCAAGCCATCCGGTGCAGCTTACGGCAAGCGGTGAGTTGGAACTGTGGAATCGCGTGGCCAAGCTGTCTGATACAATTGGCGTGTCCGTGTATCGTACGACGTTTACAAAGGGGATTGGTTACACGACATACCCAATTCCTCCGTGGATGTACCGAGCCAAGGCATGGCTTGTGCGCCCGGCGCATGTGGTGATATCAGAACTTCAGATGGAGCCGTGGTTTGAGCGGTCCATTCAAACGTACTCGCCTCAAGAACAAGTTGATATTTTTTCTGCGGACGATTTACGGAAAAATGTCGACTATGCAAATCAGGTTGGAATGGACGAGGTGATGGTCTGGGGTGTGGAATGGTGGTTGGCATTAAGACAAGTGGGGCACCCTGAGTTGTGGGAGGCTGCACGTACAATTCGCTGGTAGTATGGGACTCATGAGTGAGCGCACAAAGGATCTCCATTACGAACCCCGTCAATTCCCGGAGGGGTTTTTGTGGGGCACGGGAACGAGCTCGTATCAAATTGAAGGCGGAAATAAAAACGCCGACTGGTGGAAGTGGGAGCAAGAAGGCGGACACATTGCCGACGGTACAACGTCTGGGAGTGCGGTGGATCATTGGAATCACTACAAGGAAGATTTTGCGCTTGCAAAAGATCATCTGCACAACAACGCCTATCGGATGAGTGTGGAATGGTCACGTTTGGAGCCGAGCGAGGGAACATGGGACGGGGAGGCGTTTGCGCACTATCGTGATCTGCTTTCAGAGGCCAAAAACCAGGGTTTGCAAATTATGTTGACGTTGCATCACTTTACCAACCCGCAATGGTTGATGGACGAGGGAGGTTGGGAGACACATAAAGTGGTTAAATACTACACACGATTTGTAGAAAAGGTGTGTGAGGAGCTCGGGGAGTTTGTCGACCTATGGTGCACAATCAACGAGCCGATGGTCTATGTGCTGCAGGGGTATGTTTTTTTGGAGTGGCCTCCGCAACGACGGAGCTATTACAAGGCGGCCAAGGTGGTGTGGTGGCAGACACGGTGTCACAGAGCAGCGTACAAACTGATTCATGCGTGGGCGCGTGCACGCAATAGAACAACACAGGTCGGGATTGCCAACAATGTCTCCTCCATGACCATTTACCGCAAGCATAGTTTTGTGGATCATGTGGCAGCAGCGGCGATCGATCGCGGCATGAATCACGTGTTCTACTATGTCAGTGGCATGCGCACGCACGACTTTTTGGGGCTCAACTATTATTTTCACTTTAGACTCAAAAGTGCGTGGGATTTTTTAAAGCGTAAAGGGCCGGTGGAGAATTCACAAAGTGCGCAGTTTGAATCGTCTGACATTGGCTGGGAATTATTTCCCCATGGAATATTTGATGTCTGTATGGACATGGCGAGTTACAAAAAACCGATCTATATTACGGAGAATGGGTTAGCGACGACCAACGACGACAAGCGTATCCGGGTGATTGTGGGATTTTTGATGCAGCTGTACTACGCCGTACAGGAAGGTGCCGACGTGCGCGGGTACTTTCACTGGTCTTTGTTGGATAACTTTGAATGGGCAAAAGGATTTGCGCCTACGTTTGGACTTATCGAGGTTGATCGCACGACCATGAAGCGAACACCTCGCACGAGTGCCATGGTCTACGGTATGATTGCAGAAAAGAATGCCATTGAGCACGACTTCCTTCGGTTCTTGGGGCATGGAACCACCGACATTCTCAACGAGTGGAAAAAGAATCATCAACGTGGTTGATGAACGATTATTTGTGACAGACATCTCAACCCATCTATGAAATACGACTACGACTTATTAGTGATTGGATCCGGTTCTGCAGGATTCTCCGCGGCGCATGCAGCAAAAGGGCAGGGTCGTAAGATTGGCATTGTGGAGGCGGATCGTCTTGGAGGTGAGTGTCCAAACTGGGCGTGCGTGCCAACGAAAGCTCTCTTAAAAAGCGCCAAAGTCTACAGAGATTTATTGCAGACGCAGATGTATGGCGTGACGAGCAAGGATGTGACGGCAGATTTTGTGGAGATTATGAAGCGGCGTGGTCAGATTGTTGGTGCCCTCGGTGGATCGCGTATCGAAAAAATCGCCGATAAACTTGGCATAGATGTGTTACATGGGTTTGCAACATTTTTGGACGCGCATACGGTACAGATCGATGACAAGCAGGTGACGTCGGACAAGTTTGTAATCGCGACTGGATCCTCCACGTTTGTTCCCGAGATCCCGGGGATTGATCAGGTGGCGTGGATTGGATTTAAAGAGGCGGTGACGTTTGATGCGCTGCCCGAGTCTATGACCATTATCGGGGGCGGGCCTGTTGGGTGCGAGTTGGCATTGATTTATGCGAGTTTTGGCACGCGGGTCACGATTATTCAACATGCGGGCGCGCTGTTAAATCGAGAAGAACCAGAAATCTCAGAGCTTGTTGCAAATCAATTTGCCGTTTTGAATATCCATGTTGAATTAAACGCGGAGGTGATTCGTGTCGAGAAAGCAGAAAAAGGGACACAGACAAAAGTGCGCGTGGGAAAGGAGATGAAAATAATCAAATCACAAGTGCTTGTGTTGGCAACGGGTAAGAAGGCAAATACCGCAGGCCTTGGTTGTCAGGCTGCGGGTGTGCAATTGGATGCGCGGGGAAATGTTCTCACTAACTCAGAGCTCGTAACGAGCGCGCAAAACATCTGGGCGGCGGGGGATGTGGACGGTGGGATGTTGTTTACGCACACGGCACACTATGAAGGGTCACTTGCAGGTGCGAATGCGTTTGCTAAAACTCCACGACAGGTGGACGAACGCGTGGTGCCGCGGGTGACGTTTGTAGACCCAGAGGTGGCGAGTGTGGGAATGACGGAGGCAGAAGTGCGAGAAAAATACGGCACCGTGCTGGTGGGAACATTTTATATGCGAGGTCTTGGTCGTGCCTATATTGATGGCAACACAAAGGGATTTGTAAAGCTTGTTGCGGATCCAAAAACGCGCAAACTGCTTGGCGGCCACATAGTAAGCGAGCGAGCCGGGGAGCTGATTCATGAAGTGGCGCTTGCGATTCATCTGAAGGCGCGCATGGATGATCTGGCGGAAATGATACACGCCTATCCAACGTATTCAGAAGCGGTCGCAGGTGCGGCGACGATGGCAGAGGTTGTGTAATATGGAACTAGCAACGATTATTTTGTTGATTGTGTTGATTTGTTTGTGCATTTTTTCGGTGTTTATGGTGGCGGTGACGTTGACGATTTTCTCGGGCGCGCCGTGGGTCCCAACAAATAAGGCGATCACGCGCGCGATGTGTGGTCTTGGCGGGATTAAACCAGGTGATCGTGTCGTGGATCTGGGGTGTGGAGATGCGAGTATGTTGCTGGTTGCGGCGCGCGAATATGGCGCCGTGTGTATAGGCATCGAACTCAATCCCGTATTGGTGTGGTTGGCACGATGGCGCGCGTATCGCAACGGTGTATCGGATATGGTTACGATTATTCGAGGGAACATCTTTAAGGTTGATCTGCCGGATACGGATGTGGTGGTTCTGTACCTTCTTCCAAAAGCCATGCAGAAAATCGAACAGCGACTTAGAGACCGATACACGCATGTCAAAGTCCTCTCTCACGACTTTACGCTTTCCGGTGGGGCGACGATAAAAAAAGAACAACCGGTCGGTCGTGCTACGGCTCGGTTGTACGAATGGTAAAAACAGGAAGCCCGCCCAAGTAGTGTCCCGGGCGGGCTTCGTTCGTGTTCAGGACCGTCAGGCGGTCACGTGCGGCAGAACCTCGGGCGGCTTGCCTCCGTTGTTCCTGATGGCGATGGCGAGAGCCCATCCGGCGACCTCGCGGCCAACTCCGGTGTCGATGAGATCCTGTACGACCTCGTGCTGGACCCTTCCGTTGCGCAGGCGGACGTCGACCCACCCAGCGAGCTTCCGGCCCTCCTCCTCGTTCTTCCTCCAGTCTCGTTCTTCCCCAGTCTCCACGGTATTGGCGCTGCGCATGTCGGCTCCTTGCGTCGTGGAATTTGACGCATGTCCATTCAACCTGTCTTTGCAGATTTTGTCAAGGGTTCTCTCAGATTAGAGATAAAATCAATATGTTATAATCGTGTCCTAGCTCGACCTCCTCTTTTATCTATGTCCAAAGAAATTGTTCTCGATATTGAAACTCAAAACACCTTTGAAGACGTTGGCGGATGGCATCATGACAAGCTCCGCATATCGCTCGTTGGGGTGTATTTTTTTGAAACAGACAGTTACGAATATTTTTTGGAGCCGGACCTGCCAAAACTTTGGCCGCGGCTTGAGCAAGCGGATCGTATTATCGGCTACAACCAAAAAGGGTTCGATAACCCGGTTATGAATAATTACTACGCGGGTGATTTGAATCAAATTCCACAACTCGACCTGTTGGAAAAAATTCACCAGACGCTCGGCTATCGCGTCAAGTTAGATGACGTGGCAAAGTCCACGCTTGGTATGGGAAAGTCTGGTCACGGATTACAGGCAGTAGAGTTTTGGAAGGAAGGAAAAATTCAGGAACTCGCCGACTATTGTTTGCAAGATGTCCGTGTCACGAAAGAGATTTATGAATTTGCACGCGAGCATGGGCATGTGTTGTTTGAGGACCGGATGGGGCAGGTGCATGAGATTGCCTTTTCTGTGGCGCCGGAGGTAGAGCTTGCCGCCTCCATCAACCTCTCAATGCCGCTTTAAGTGGTGAGCATCTTGAGTCAAAACGTGCTAAGATTGGGCGCGTGTTGGAAGGGAAAAAAGGTTATCCCCAAACGTAGCGTTGTGCGACACTATAATGGAGGGATGGGACACCGTATCTTGTGGTAGAATCCACATTGGAGCACAAGATGTGGGATTGTCGTCGAACCTGTCCCTGGTGACACGGCTCACACGTTCGCTCTTTGCAGGCTTGTCTTTTACAGTGTGTTGGATGAACTTCGCTAATCCTTTGTCCGCGGGAATAAAGGTTTGATGAGGTTCCAATATCTCCTTGATTGGGATGTTGTTTTTGTCCGCACCAAGAGAATAAGCTACAAGGCTTTAAGAAACAAACATCGGACCCATTATGTCTTCAACCAATAAACTGCAGCAAACAGTCGCAGGCTCTGCCGACGCTGTTTGGACGTTTCTCACCTCCGTCAAACTGGTAAAAAAAATGGACGGGCGCGAGGAGACGTTCTCACAAGAGAAGCTTTACAAATCAATCGATGCAGCGGTGCGTACCGCTGGGTTGAAGCAAGATAAGGCGCTGCGTTATGCCGAGCGCATGACGGGTCATGTGATTACGCGTTTGAATAAAGTGTATGACGGCGTATTAGTGCCAACAACGGGTGACATTCGCGAGATGGTCTCGCTTACGTGTATCGACAACAACCTTGCGTTTGTGGCGCGCGCGTACATGGGTCAAAAACAAAACCTCATTCCCACACACCGTTCCGAACCAAAATATGGAAACGGCATTACGGTAGCACGGCATTTTACAACTCCCGGTGTACACCCATTTGATCAAATCACGTGGGAGACGCGTGTTGCAGCGATCAAAGATGAGAAAGGGAATGTTATTTTTGAGCAGAAAGACGTAGAAGTCCCAGCAACCTGGTCGCAAACAGCTACCAATATTGTTGTCTCAAAGTATTTTAAAGGAAAGATTGGTGAACCGGAGCGTGAAACAAGTGCTCGTCAGTTGATTGGACGCGTAGCAACGACAATGGCAAATTGGGGCCGCAACGACGGCTATTTTCAGACGGCGGAGGACGCAGATATATTTGAGGCGGAGTTGGCGCATATTCTCATTAACCAGAAGGCGGCGTTTAATAGCCCCGTTTGGTTTAATGTCGGTGTGAGCCAACATCCACAATGTTCGGCCTGTTTTATTAACTCGGTGCAGGACGACATGCGATCCATTATGAACCTGGCTACCACGGAGACCATGCTGTTTAAGTATGGATCGGGTACGGGTTCCAACTTGTCGAATCTTCGTGGGTCGTGTGAGTACTTGGCAAAGTCCAATGGCAAGAGCTCAGGCGTTGTGAGTTTTATGAAGGGCTGGGATTCGTTCGCCGGGATCGTGCGGTCTGGCGGAAAAACGCGACGGGCAGCGAAGATGGTGATTTTAAACATCGATCATCCAGATGTAGAGGAGTTTATCGAGTGTAAAGTAAAAGAGGAGAAGAAGGCATGGGCGCTGATTGATGCGGGTTATGATGGGTCCTTTACGGGAGATGCATACAGTTCCATTTTCTTTCAAAACGCCAACAACTCGGTGCGCGTAACGGATCAGTTTATGCGTGCTGTGGAGACCGATGGCGACTTTTCTACGATCGAGCGCACAACGGGGAATGTGGCACAAACGTACAAGGCGCGCGAGTTGATGCGTAAAATGTCAGAGAGCGCGTGGTGGTGCGGAGATCCGGGTGTGCAATATCATGACACCATTAACGCATGGCACACGTGTAAAGTGACAGATCAAATTAACGGATCCAATCCTTGTTCGGAGTACATGTTTTTGGACGACACGGCGTGTAATTTGTCGAGTCTTAACCTCATGTTGTTCCGACGCGAGGACAAGAGTTTTAACGTTGAGGAATACAACCATGCGTTGGAAGTGATGATTACGGCTATGGAGATTGCTGTTGGAAACTCGGATTATCCAACTCCCTCTATTGAACAAAACAGTTTCGATTACCGACCTCTGGGCATTGGTTATGCCAACCTTGGCGCGTTGTTGATGAGCCGCGGATTACCGTATGACTCGGACGAAGGTCGTAACTTGTCGGCGGCACTTACGTCTATCATGTCGGGCCAGACGTACTATCAAAGCGCCAAAATTGCCGAGAAGCTTGGTCCGTTTGCTGGGTACGAGCGGAATCGCGAGTCTATGTTGGGCGTGATTCGCATGCATCGTGAAGCGGCGTATCGCATTCCAGAGGCAGGTGTGCCGGCAGAAGTGTTGGCAGCTGCGCGATCGAGTTGGGACAGGGCGTTGGAGTATGGAACAAAACATGGATTCCGCAATGCGCAAATTAGCGTATTGGCACCGACGGGAACCATCTCATTCCTTATGGATTGTGCCACAACAGGTGTGGAGCCAGATATCGCTCTCGTTAAGTACAAATGGATGGTAGACGGCGGCATGGAGAAGTTGGTCAATGGAACGGTGCCGGAGGCGCTCGAGTTCCTTAACTACAACCCAGAACAATGCGCGTCGATTATTGACTACATTAAAGAGAAGGATACGATCGAGGGGGCACCTGGATTTAAAGACGAGCATTTGCCTGTGTTTGATTGTGCCTTTAAAGCCGCACAGGGAACACGCACCATTCATTACATGGGACACGTGCGCATGATGGCGGCGGTGCAACCGTTTTTGTCGGGTGCTATCTCCAAGACCGTCAATATGCCAGAAACGGCAACGGTAGAGGATGTGGAGGAAGTGTATCGCGAAGGGTGGAAGATGGGACTTAAGGCCATTGCAATTTACCGTGATGGATCTAAGCGTCAACAGCCGCTCACCACGTCACTCAAACAGAAGGACGACGGAGCAAAAGGAGATTCCGCGGAAGAGACGTCCGCGCCTGTGCAAGAAGCCCCACAGCCCGTGGTGATTACACGTGAGGTTTCTACCCCACGCCGACGACGGTTGCCAGACGAGCGCCGATCCGTTACGCATAAGTTCTCGATTGCCGGTCACAAAGGATATTTGACGGTTGGGTTGTACGACGATGGAACACCGGGAGAAGTGTTTATCATGATGAGCAAGGAAGGATCAGTGATTTCTGGGCTCATGAACGCGCTCGCGTCTGCCGTCTCTATCGCCCTGCAGTATGGCGTACCGTTGGAGGCGCTTGTAAATCGATTTGCACACATGCGCTTTGAACCGTCCGGATTTACCAATAACGCCAATATCCGCATTGCAAAGTCCGTAGTGGATTACATCTTCCGATGGATGGCGTACAAGTTCTTGGATGTTAATAAGCAGATCGAATTGGGAATTCAGGTGGATAAGCAGGGAATGGATGATCATTTGAGCAGACCACATGCAGAGGAACCTGAGGTAAAAGACCCGTTGGATCAAGTGAGCTTGTTCGACGCAAAGGCAGAAGGGGAAACCTACGGATACAAGGCAGCGTCACTTACGCAGACGTTTGACAATCAGTCGGACGCGCCGGCGTGTGATACCTGTGGATCCATTATGGTGCGCAATGCGGCTTGTTATAAGTGTCTCAATTGTGGGTCTACAAGTGGATGTAGTTAAGAATGAGCATTTGACGATTCTTTTGTCGGCAGAACATCGGGAGGCAGTATGGGTCACTGGTGAAGAAGCGTTGCAGATGAAGTTGACAAAGGCAACGCAAACCGCAATGCTGGAATATACACGTCAGGAAACCGTTTACGGCCTGCAAGGCATTGATTTGATTCACGGGGAGGATTCGTGTTGTGCGTGAATTACCCGTCTGTACAGAAACGCACCCCCTTACCTCGATTAATAGTGATGTAATTGATGCCCATAATGCGCTGCAAAAAGAAGATGTTGCGGAAATTTGATATACTGTCTTTATGAAACAAGCAACAGGAGAAAGGACGCTTGCACGCGAAATGCGACGTCTCAATGCCAATCTTGATCGTATCCAAAAAATCGACGGATTCTCATTTGCGGGTAACAAGAGAACGTTTGTTGGGTTGCAATTTGGGGCGGGGGTGATACGAGGTGTCGGCTCGGCGATTGGAGCCACGGTCGTTGTTGCCATTGTGCTTACGATCTTGCGACTGTTTCCGTTTACAAAAAAATTAATAGATGTAATTCAGCACTTATGAAAAAACTCATTCTCTCGCTCATGGCCTTCTCACTCGTGGGAGCTGGATGTGCTTCCAAACCCTCCGATTCAATTCCTGTTGAACCATTAGCAGTGCCTGCGCAGGAGATCCCTAAGACAGCGGCTCCCGTGGATAGTGCCGCAAAGACCCAAGCGCTTAACCTTATGCTCGACGTGGGACAGTTGCTCGTGGATGCAAGTACCGCGGGTGTGGATGCAACACAATTGAGTGTGTGGGAGGAAGAAGGATATGTGGGATCGCGTGCAATCCGTGATGAAGATTATGCAACGGCCGTCACGGCACTTACGGGTCTTAAAGCAAAACTTGTTGCAGCGATTGCTGCGGCGCAATAAAAAAAGAGATAAAAGGAAAAGGGGCTCACGCAGATTGCGGAGCCCCTCTTTTTTCGCGTCCCTCCATGTGCAGGAGGGGGTTAGCTCGTGGGGGCGAGCTCTTCACCCGGCGCCTTCGACTCCCGCAGGGGGAGGAGGGCGGTCTGGTGGATGACGATCTGGCTGCGGAGCTCGCTCAAGATGAGCTGCAGCTCGGCGGCCATGTCCTCGGCGCCGGCGAGGCGGTGGCGGAGCGCCCGCAGGGCGCTGTCCCGTGCCCGGAGGCTGAGGCGGCCCTGCTGGCTGCCGAACACTCCGAGAGACCGCCAGGCGCAGAAGACGGTGTAGACCACCAGTTGGGCGGCCAGGATCTCCTGCTTGGCGTCCAGCTCCGTACCGGGCGAATCCCGGCGGTGGAGGCTCTTGGCCATCACCTGGACGGCCTTTCCGTCTCCGTTGAGGTGTAGGAACCACACGTGGTCCTGCACCTTGTCGGGCGCCTCGAGGGTATCGAGGTCCTCCGGCAACGGATTGCCCTGGCGCCGGAGTTCCATGACTCGGAGCCAGGACGTGATGTGACGGAAGAATCCGTCCGTCCAGTCGGTACCGAAGTACCGCTGGTCGGCGCCCAGGTAGGCGCTTCCGAACGGCGTACCGTCCGGCAGCTTCTCGCAGGTGACCAGGATCAGCGGGAAGCGCTTCACCTGGCGACCACCCACCTGGCCTTTGCCCAAGATCCGGCGGGCCTCCGCCGGGGTCTCGGGGTTGATGCCATCGGAGTGGAGCAGTCCCGGCTGCTCCACACCTTTCACCTGCCAGTCGACCGCGATGGCCGGCGTGCAGGTGGGGTCCGCCTGTGCCTCCTGGATCTGACGGGAGGCGGCCTCCGCCAGGAGCATCTTTCCCCACAGCGCGTCCAGCGCCATGAAGAGGTACTCCTCGGCCACGGCCTGACCCTCGGGGAAGGCCAGGCCGTCCGTGCGGCGGGAACGCCGCAGGAGCAGGACCGTGGTCGCCACCACCCCGTAGGGGGAGGCGGCGGTCCGCTCATCCATCCGCTCATCTCCCGCCATCAGCTGGCGGGTCTGCTCTTCATCCTCCACGCGCAGCTGCAACTCCTGCAGCTGCCGGATCCAGCCCTCCAGCTTCTCCTGCTGGCGGGGTGTGTCCGCCCGCGCGCTCTCCTTGAGAGCTTCCGCGCGGGCGGCGAGGTTGGCGATCACCTCCTGGATGGTCGTGGTGTTACCCACGTTCATCCCGAGGTGGACCTTCTTGCCCCCCATCCATTGGTGGAGCATCCATGCCTCCACCGATGCCCAGTTGCTGGGGTTGCGCAAGTCACTCACCAGAGCGGTGAGGCTCCGCAAACGGCGGAGCAGCGTGGAGGGCGGGCTGAATGCCCGGTTGGCCTTCTTGGCCTCCAGCGCCTTGCGGCGCACCTCCGTCCGGATCATGGCCGTCAGCTCCGCCATCGTGCGTGGAGCGGTGTCCGGCTTCCATGCCGGGCTCACGTCCTCACGCTGGAGGTACCAGTGAACCATCTCCTGGTCCACGGCGGCCAGATCGGAGGTCTCAATCTGCAGGTTGCTCGTCATGTAGGTGACGAGCAGTCGGTAGATCCAACGGAGGTCACGGAGGACCTCCTGGGAGGAGTAGGACTCCTCCCGGATCTTCCCACCTTCTCCGATCTGGAAGCAGCACACCCGGTTCAGCTGCTTGAGGAGCCAGCTGATTCCGCCGCGCATGGCGACGGGAAAGTTGTCCTTCATGGTGGTGTAGGCCACCATGTGGTGGAGCTTTTCCACCGACTCCGCGACCTGCGCCTCCGAGGCGCGGATGCCCCATCCCCGGAAGAGGGTCTGGAGCCGCCGGCCAATGGCCTTGTCGTCCCCGGCCAGGTGGAGCATGAGCTCCGTGGCCGAGTCCGCGGGGTTGCCACTCCCGTGCTCGTCGTAGGGCGACCACCACTGGTCGCCCTCGGAGACGGGGGAGGTCCCACCGTTGGGGGTCGTGCCGATCCACGCGGCGTACAACTGCACGCCGTCGGCGTCCCGCCCCGTCTCGCTCATCTGGCGCGCCAGGGCATTGGAGATGCCGCTCGCGTCCAGGATAAGGTTTACGGAACTCTTCGGGTCCATGAACTCGACCTCAAAGAGGCCAAGCACGCATCCAATCACGGCTGCCAACAAGTCGTCCAAATGCGGACGACCCGAGTGGAAGCCCATCCAACCAATCTTCTTCACGTTCACGCTCATCGCATCCTCCTCTCGCGCACGTAGGCGCAGATCAAATGTGTTGCACAGCCTCAAACAGGCATGTTTCTGGTGAATTTTGCACAAACCTCAGACGGAATGTGACGGTCTAACCTATCAGAAAATGGCGATTTTGTCAAGGTGGTATACTGTGTGCTAGATGACACAAAAATCCCCAAAAACACGGGCGTATTACGGGAATCGCTCTGCATCCGTCTCCACGCCTTCTCGTGTGCGTCTTTTGCAGGCCGCGTTTTTTCTGGTTGCCGCCATGCTTATTGTCCGTTTGGGGTATTTACAGATCCTCAAGCACGGGGTGTATGAGGCCTTGGCGAGCGGGCAACGGGAGCTCTATAAAGACCTGTATCCACAGCGCGGGTCCATTCTTGTAGAAGATCGAGATGGCACAGAGGTGGCGATTGCCACGAATCAATTTTTAAATCTTGTGTGGGCAGAACCTCGTAAAGTCGACGACCCTGTGCGTACCGCAGATGTATTGTCTGACATTTTAGGATTGTCTCGTGAGGGAGAGGAATCTGTGAATGATCAAGGAGAAACCATTACGTTACCTTCGGAATACGATCACGTCCTTGCGCAATTACAAAAAGCCGACGACCCCTACGAGCCGATTAAACGTCGAGTAAGCGAGGAATTGGGAGACGAGATTACGCGCGCAAATCTCACGGGGATTCATTTATTGCGTGAGCAATTTCGCTTTTATCCTGAGGAGGAAACGACGGCACATGTGACGGGCTTTGTGAGTGAGGACCCCAATGGAACCGTAAGTGGAAAATATGGATTGGAGGGTTACTTTAATGACACGCTCGCAGGGCAGCCGGGATTTTTATTCTCAGAGCTGGATGCAAAAGGCAATTGGATTGGGATCGGCGCACGTAATCTTCACGATGCACAAAATGGTGCGGATCTTGTATTGACACTTGATCGCACCATTCAGCATGTGGCCTGTACAAAATTGCAAGAGAACGTAGATCGCTTTGAGGCCGATAGTGGATCTTTGATTATTTTGGATTCAAAAACGGGTGCTGTTTGGGCTATGTGCGGTGTGCCTACCTATAACCCCAACGTATACAACGAGGTAGAATCAATTTCTGTCTATAATAATCAGGCAATCTTTTCTGCATATGAACCAGGTTCCGTGTTTAAACCGCTCGTGATGGCGGCGGGATTGGATGCGGGCGCTGTTACACCGAGCATGACGTATAACGACACGGGAGAAGAGAAGATTGATCGCTATACTATCCGCAACTCAGACCATAAGGCCAACGGTATCCAAACCATGACGGAAGTGCTGGAGAAGTCGCTCAATACGGGGATGATTTTTGTGATGCGTAAAATGGGAGGTGATGTTCTGGCGCGCTATGTGCATGATTTTGGATTTGGCGAGACTATTGGGATCTCGCTTAACAGTGAGGTACAAGGGGAGATTAGTGCTGTGGATAAAGGGCATGAGATTTATTCTGCGACGAGTTCCTACGGTCAGGGATTGACGGTGACACCGCTGCAAATGGCACGCGCTTATACGGCACTTGCCAACGGGGGAGCGATGATGCAACCCTACCTTGTAAAGGAAGTTCGACATCAAGATGGTACCGTTGAGAAGACGGATCCTGTGCAACTTCGCCAAGTTGTCTCCCCAAAAACCGCCCAACTTACTACCGCGATGCTCGTATCCACAGTTGAGAATGGACATGCAGGGCTTGCAAAGGTCGATGGATATTACATTGCCGGAAAGACAGGAACGGCGCAGGTGGCCAACGATAGTGGTACGGGATATCAAACGGGCAATACGATTGCAACGTTTGTGGGCTACGGTCCAGCGCGTGATCCACGGTTTGTGATGTTGATTCGAATAGATCACCCACGTGCGTCAGAATGGGCTGCCGGAACCGCCGCTCCCTTGTTTGGGGAGATCGCGGATTTTCTGCTACACTATAAGCAAATTTCCCCCGAACGATAACCTATAGAGCCGCATTCCTGCCTGTATGAAACAACTCCTCCAGCGCGTTCTTGCGCGCCTTGCCAAAAAAACGTTACGTGCGTATAAACCAAAAGTTATTGCAATTACCGGGTCGGTCGGTAAGACGTCCACACGCCATGCGATTGTTGCTGCCATTGGTTCTTCACGACGCGTGCGCGCGACAGTAGAAAACTATAATAATGAGATTGGTGTGCCGTTGACTATCCTCAACGAGACGTCACCTGGCCGCTCATTCTTTGGTTGGGTGGGTGTGTTGTGGCGCGGATGGCGATGCTCTCAGGGTGGCGCGCATGATTATCCAGAAATTCTTGTGCTGGAATTTGGAGCGGACGCACGAGGAGACATTCAATACCTTTGTCAGATGGCGCGTCCCTATATAGCAGTTGTAACAGCTGTTGGTGTGGCGCACGCAGAATATTTTGGAACGATCGAGGATGTAAAAGAGGAAAAAAGCGCATTAATTCGCGGATTGGCAGCGGATGGAATCGCGATTTTAAATGCAGACGATGCAAATGTGTCAGGCATGAGTCATCTCGCCAAGGGGTCTGTGGTGACGTATGGATTAGGTATGGCGGATATTACGGCGGAGGATATTCGCGTTGATATGCGTCAAAATGGTGAGACGCTTGTTGGTGACACAATGTCTCAGTTAATGTTTACGCTCAGAATGGGACGAGACTCCGTGCCCGTTACAATGAAAAACGTGATTGGAGACGCGCACGTACGATCTGTATTGGCAGGCGCAGCCGTAGCTCTGCAGCTTGGACTGTCTCCTTCAACGATCGCAAAAAATGTCCAGTCCTACATCCCTATGCCGGGTCGATTGCGGTTGTTGCCAGGTATTAAACATACGTTGTTAATTGATGATACCTATAATGCGTCACCGGAGGCGGTGCATGCGGCGCTGGAAGTGTTGTGTGGTGTGCCTATTAATGCGGGTGCACAACGTATTGCGGTTGTGGGAGATATGTTGGAGTTGGGACGCTACTCGGAACAGGCGCACAAAGATGTTGGTAAACATGTCGCAACATTGCCGATTGATTTGTTTGTGACGGTGGGAGAACATGCACGCGATGCCGCACGTGCGGCGTTGGAGCAGGGAATGGCACAGACGCAGGTCTACACGTATGCAAATTCGGTGGACGCGGGGCGATTTTTACAGGAGCGGATGAAACGTGGAGACGCGATTCTTGTTAAAGGATCGCAGGGTATTCGTACAGAGAAGATTGTCAAAGAACTCATGGCAGAACCGTTGAGAGCACCAGAGCTTCTTGTGCGTCAGTACGGAAAATGGCTTGCAAATTAATATGGACTTTGGAGGACATTATGTTGGATGGGATGAGGAACGCAATGCGCGGCGCCAACAACGGCGAGCAGAGTTAGAATCGTCCATTGATGTTACCCGTCCAATGGAGGAGGCGGCGTTAGAAGAAGACGAGATTGATCGTGCAAAACATCCTGCGGAGGGCGGAGGTGTTGCGTTAGAGGCAATTCCTATTTTAAACGTGGACAATGTGAGTATGTTTACAAGGGAGGCGCAGCAGGCGCTCGCAGATACGTTTGGCCCATGGAAGATTGAGAAGAGGGAGGGTGCGGGTGTATTTGGCGAGGTGTTTCGTGTTCGAAAAATGCCAGAAAAAGGCTGGGAACGTGCCATGATGGGGAGTCAGGGGCGACTGGGTGTAATCAAAACGATGTATGAACCCTCTGCGGGCAACGCGCGTTTTTATGCGGAAGAGGTGGCAAAGTACCATCCTGACGAGGGATTCGATACAAATGCGGATAAAATTGGCTCGGCGCGTGATCGTATGGAGCACGAAATTGCTGCAACACTCGAAATGGGCGCGCTCCAAGATGTGCGACGTGTGGAGGATAAGCGTGGGGAGAGAAAACTTGCTCTCCTTATGGGGTATGTTCCAGGGCAGGACATGAAAACCATTTGGGAGGCAATTGAGGCGGGTGAGTCCGTCATGGAGATTCATGACGCGCGTGCGATGGGGGCGTTAGCGTTTGAATCGGTTGCGCGGCAGTTGATCGATATGCGTAAGCTTGGCTGGGCGCATCACGATATAAAACCTGCAAACATTCGCGTGGATACAGCATTACCACACAGGGCACGTGCGGTGGATTTTGGCATTTCAGAACGGACAGGTGTTCCAAGGCCTACGGGACGTTATTCAGGAACGCCTTTCTTTGCAGCTCCGGAACAATACATCGACGTTCCGATGGAGAAGTCGTTGGAAGACATGTACTCCTTGGCCATGTGTCTTGCGAGAGGGTTTAAATTGATTATCCGAGATCCAAAGAAGGTAGAATTGGATATTCAGAACAAGATTATCGAAATCATGAATGGTACGTTTCATCTCTCTGCAGAGAATCGAGAATCAATTCAAGAATTTATCACGCAGCAAACGGGTGAGCCTTTGAGTCCTGCGGAGCTGAAGCTAGCCGAGTTAGCGTGGGATGTGGTGTTGCCATATGCAAATGCGCTGAAGAATGAGCGCGTGAATGCATGGAAATCGTATGCAGATGGGCGAGGAATGGATCTCACGATGTTTGCCGAAGGTCTTTCGGATTGTTTGGAGGATTTATTCGCAGAAGGGGGATGCGCCTATGTGAGCCGAGAAGAGGAAGAATCCTGGCGGGAGGAGATCGAACAACAGACAAAACAAGAGGCAACAAATCTCGTCTTACGTGCACAAGAGCTGTGGCGACGGTATGAGGGAGAGAGGATGGTTGATTTCTCCGCACGCATAGAGACGCTCAACAAGAACCTGCGTACCATGGATACACGCGAGGATGCAGAGTTTGTGTGCGTTTTGGCGCAGCACGCGTTGCGTCAGTTAGGGGAGGAAACGGGGCTGGAGGTGTCCAAGGAGATCGAAGGAGAAGAACGTGCAGAGATGGATCATCTCGTGGAAGAATCCCGTGCGTTGCGCGAGCCAGACGAACAACCGTTAACGGCTCAAGAACAAGAAGACCTTGCGCAACTCTTGGCGGAGATAAAATCAACGACGAATAAAGAAGCGGACGCACCCGAAGAGTCACAACGAGCTGCCTAGTATGGACCTATTGCTACAAAATATTTTCTTGCAAATTGCCTTCGTGATTGTAACGGCGAGTAGTTTGGCATTACTTGCATTTAAAATCAAACAGCCATTATTGATTGCCTACATGGTGGCAGGGTTGATTATTGGCCCAGGTGTTCTTGGGTTTGTGCATCAAACGGAAACCATGCGGGCCTTCTCGGAGGTTGGTATTGCGTTTTTGTTGTTTTTGGTCGGTCTAAATTTAGATTGGCGAAAGATTAAGGACATTGGTTCCGCGGCGATCGTTGTTGGTCTTGGTCAAACGGTGTTGACGACGGGATTGGGTTACGGTGTGGGAATGTTGCTTGGATTCAATGCGACAACGAGCCTCTTTTTGGGTACTGCATTTGCGTTTTCTAGTACGATCGTGGTGGTAAAAATGCTCGCAGACAAAGAGGAATTAGAACGGTTACACGGACGATTAAGCATTGGAATTTTGATTGTGCAGGATTTACTTGCTATGGGTTTACTGCTTGTACTGGGTGCCTTGCGAGATCACGGAAATGTAACGGAGTTAATTACTATTTCTTTGGTAAAGGCGGTTGTTGTGTTAGTGAGTTTGTGGGTGGTGGCGCGTTTTGTATTGCCGGCCGTGTTTCGTTATGCCGCGCGCTTGCAGGAACTCTTGTTTTTGACGGCCGTTGGTTGGTGTTTTGCCGTCACAAGCGTGTTGTTCTTTCTAGGATTTGGCATTGAGATTGGCGCGTTGCTCGCAGGAATCTCGCTGGCTGGCACCGGGTTTCATCGAGAGATCGAATCTAAAATCAAGCCGTTGCGCGATTTTTTCCTTATCATTTTCTTTATCGTTCTAGGGACAAACCTTTCTTTGGAGGCGTTGCAAACCATGTGGGTGCCAGCACTTGTGTTTAGCACCGTTGTGTTGTTAGGGAAGCCTTTAATTATCGTTCCTTTGTTGCGTGTGTTTGGCTATCACCCACGTGCAGGATTTATGACGGGTGCGACGGTGGCCCAGGTGAGCGAATTTTCTTTTATTGTTCTTGCCGCAGGAATTGCCGCTGGCTTAATTGCGGAGGAGATTCTCCCGATGGCCACCATGGTTGGGATGATCACTATTGCCGTCTCCTCCTACCTGATTCTTTACGGAGAGTCGGTTTACAAATTATTTGCATGGATGTTTGAATGGATGGCACCGGGATACGCACCACTGGAGAGTGTCCGGTCTCGTGCATCCGCCATTTTATTATTTGGGTATCAGGACATGGGTGCGGCAATTTTGCCATCGCTCTTGTGCGTGCATAAGGATGTGTTGGTAGTGGATTATGATCCACAACAAATTGAAGCGCTTCAGGATAGGCCTGTTCAGGCGGTTTATGGGGATGTCTCTAACGAGGAACTTTTGGTGGGACTGCAAGCGCACAAAGCAAAACTCCTTGTGTCTACCATTCCGGATAGGGAAGTGAACGAAGAGATTTTGTCCTACATGAAACGTCAACGGGGTACGACGATTGTAATTGTAACCGCACGCAATACACTGGATGCGGAATATCTCTACAAGCACGGTGCAACATTTGTGATTGTGCCAAGCGTAATGGGAGGAGAATTTTTTGCAGAGTTACTCAAAAAGAAAAAAACGCTTAAGCGGTCCTGGCATGCAGAAGCAAAACGGTTTTTGTCTGTGTGATGGGTGGAATTAACGACCTCGCGTATGTGGGGTCGTTTTTGATTGACGCATGACGGAAACTGAAAATTACGTATTAAGATGTCAGGTTTCTCTCTAACGCCTGGAGGTATAGATGAATGATTTCTCGTTGGAAGATGTTGAGAAAAATGTATGCGCACGTCTGAGGCAGACCGGCCTGGATCTAAATCTTCTGCAGTGGAATACGTTGGTGGCTTTGTTGAGGCGCCGTATGGGAACAAGACGGATGAAGACGCTGTTGTTGACGCTTGGCACTGTGGAGGAGACGGTCACGTTTCTCCTGTGGTGGTCGACGACGGTTTAGCCCCGGCCTATTGACACGGAGTCTTTTTTTGACTATAAAGAAGTTGATCCGCCGAATAGATGGCGAGACGGGAGAGATGATGGAGAAGCAATTGAAGTTCGTGGGGTTTTGCATGTTGGTGGTGTTGGTGCTCTTGTTGGCACCGGGGTCCTGCACGAATGCGTGGGCCACCGGGTCCGTGTCGGATCAGTCTGTTCGAGACGAGGCCAAGGTTCAGGCACGGGAGAGTCGGGAAGAACGCGTGGAGAACGCAAAGGTGCTGACCTGCGGACTACAGCAGATCGCCGAGATGTTCCAAGCCTCCCAGGGTGCGTGGAGCTCGTATCGGGAGGTGGCGGACCTCATGATCGCGGGCGGGCAGGGTCGCCTGGGGAGTGATTCGACCGGCCGTCTGCTCGTCTACGTGATGCAGAACACGATTGCCGTGGATGGCATCAGTGGCAGACTCGACAAGGGGCAGGACGGCCGTCTGTCTGCGGTTCTCGCCAAGTACGAGCTGTTGACCTGGCAGGAGATCAGCGACGTGTGCACCTGGTTCATACAGGCCATGGCAATCGGTCTCAACAACACTCGCAACCGCATGGAACAAGAACTGCGGAATCTGCAGGATCTCGGAGTCTCTTGGCAGTTCTCCGATTTGCCCAAGGTCTGTCCGAACATCAAGTGAACGTACGCCCGCCCGGGATCCTCCTGGGCGGGCGCCACTATTTTTATAGACCCGACCAGTGATATGTTGACAACATGGCTGTGAGGCACGTAGAGTAAGCGTCTCGGACATGCCGTTCGAGACGATTGATTGAGGTGCTTATGTCTGCCGCCCTTTGTTTGGTCGAGTCTCAGATTCGACTCCCCGACTACAACCTCGACTCATCCATTCGTGACCGCGTGATAGCTCGCATGGTCAAGAATATGAGTATCGACGAGGATGTGGCCCGTCGAGCCTTTGATGGCGCCATCCAGTTCCTGCGCGCTTGCGCAGTTCCGGAAGGTCGTCGTCTTGCTCCGTCACATCTAGCCGATGAGGCGTGGCACACGTTCCTGCTCTACAGCAAGCCGTACACCGACTTCTGTCAGTCCATGGGCGTGGATTACCTTCACCACGACCCGTGCGATCTGCCGGGATCGATGGAGCCGGGAACCTACGCGCGCACCCGTGAGTACCTGTGCGGCCTGTACGCCGATCTCGACACCGAGATCTGGCCCGAGGATGGTGAACGCGACTGGGGTCACGCGCAGGGTTGCTGCAACAGCGATCACGGTCAGCGTAGCTCGTGTCGGTGCGGCGGCGGCTGAACGCACCCACTCCTGATAGCGGTGGGGTCTCCGGACCCCACCGTGTTGTTAATTTAGAATAAGATATGAGTGTATGCGTGGTGTCGATCGCATTTTAAACCTCATAATAGGGGCACTGGGAAGGGAGAATTTCTCCCTTCCCAGTGCCCCTTGTCCAATTTCCGCGGGAGGTACCAACAAAAAACCCGAGACGAGCTCGGATTTTTTGTTGGTGACCCCACCGGGAATCGAACCCGGATTTGCAGGATGAGAACCTGCTGTCCTAACCGTTAGACGATGGGGCCGTGAATTGAAACGCAACGAGAGGATACAAGAAAAGAGACAGGACGTCAATAGAGGGTAGATAAAGTGAGAGGGGGCGTCCGCAGGATTGCGGACGCCCCCTTGTGGGTGCTAGGCGCTGGGCTACTTGATCCAGGTGATCTCGCTCACCAGGACAACGACTCTGTCGATCCTGGTGGACAAGAACCACCTCCCGTCAGGCAGCATAACGCTTTCCAGCGCAATCTCTCTGCTGTAGGCAGATCGGATCTCTTCCGGCGTTGCGTGCCGGTATTTCTGAGTCGACGGACGGATCAGGGGGACCGTGATGGTCATCACCTGGCTCGGCCGAGCCGACCCGATGATTTGCAGCTTGTGGTACTGAACCTTCTGTCGCGAGGACATGTAGACCGTGTGACCAGCGGTGTCCTTACGGCCGAGCTGGAGTTGCTCCAACTCACCCGTCTGGCTGATGCCCTTGGAGAGCAAGCTCATCAGCTCCATGGTCAGGATCCGCCGGGCACTCTGGTTGTACAAGTGGCGAACATCCACAAGTCGCCAGCACGGCTGGTTGAAGCTGGAGAGCATGGAGTCGTCGTAGCTCCCCTTGTACTGGACTCCCTGCGAGCGAATCATGGTCGCGACGGACAGTCCCGGATCCAGGAAGAGCCGGAGATACTCCTTCTCGCCAGGGCCGTGGCTCGCCATGATACGGCCCAACAGGTCGTCCGGCACATCGCCCAGTTCCCGGATCATGCTGTCCGAGATCAGGACTCCGAACGCCTTGCGGGCCTCGGCGACTCCCAGGAAATGGTCCCACAGACGCACGCGAGCCTCGTCCGCGTTTGGCGGATACTCCTGTCCGAGCTCCACCAGAAGGTCTCGCAGCATGCCGCGGAGCCTCCTGCTGCCCAGGACTCCTTGAAGCTGCTCTCGACTTAGGTTGAGGGCGGAAGCCTCCAACTCGACGGCCTCCCGGAACATGTCCAACTGCGGGGGTGTGAAATTCTTCATCACCGTCTCCCTAGAATCGATCCGTCTTCGGACGGTCACGGCCATCTCGTGCATGAGACAAGCGCCTTGTTTACCAATGATCGATAAACACAGCGCTTATCTCACAGACTCAATAAACCTTTCCAATAAAATGAACATATCTCTAAATTCGGATCCTGTCAATAGAAGAACCTCCGTTTGCGCGAGTTTGTTATCCACACAAAAGGAGAGAGAAAAGGATCCTTTATTGATACAATGTCATCATGAATACGATTACAAACCAGTTTGTAAAACGTATCTTCCTGATCTTTGTGGTGCTCGCGGCGCTCTTGGTAGGAGGTACGATCATTTTTCAGCGGCTTGAGAATTGGACATGGATCCAGGCGTTTTATTTTTCCGTGGCAACGGTGACGACAGTCGGCTATGGAGATCTTGCACCCTCATCGGACACCTCTCGCTTGGTAACAAGTGTCTACGCACTCCTCTCTATTCCATTGTTGCTCTTTGGAATTGGAATCGTCGGCGAGCTAGTTTTTGCACGCTATCACGATCAAATGAGTATTCGTGGGCGTATCACAAAAAAACGAAGAAAAAAATAACGATTCATTGCTTAAAAGAGCCTCGGGCTCTTTTTTGTTTAGGCGGCTCCGTTGACAAATTTCAAAAATCTGATAAGTTCGCAGAGTCGTTATGACGCTGACGTACTTGGAGAGGAGAAAGACATGGAAACGTGTGAACCCCTTGTAACGTTGGACGCGATTCGTGAGACGTTGGTCGTCCTCAAGAGTCTGCCGTGGCCGCTTGCCTTGATGGCGTGTCTGAGCTTGGTGGGCGTGCTTGCCGGGTGGACGGCAACCTTCATCTTGTTGATTCGAGGAAGCATCAAGAACAAGGTCAACAACATTCCGTTGCTGGGTCTGGCAATGATGTGGAGCTTTGAGTACACGTTCACTCTTGTGTGGCCGCCTACGGATCCAGTCGAGCTGCCGCTGCGCATCATCGAGTGGCCATGGCTGGCCATGGATACTGTGCTGGTGGTGTGCTGGGTACTGTTTGCCGACAAGGGCACTAGCCGCATGCTCAAGGCTCTGACCGCGGGCGCCGTGCTCACTTTGACGACGGTGCTGTACCAGAGTTTCGCGCAACAGTTTAACGTGCAGGATCCCATCTCCGGCGCGGTGATCATCGGCGCTTACATCTCCGTGGCCTACGTGCCGTTTGTGATGCAAGCGCAGGAACCGCAGCAGCTCTCGATGTGGGCGCAACGTGCACGGTTCTTGGCAGATGCTGCAACCACCGGTGTAGTACTCCTGCTCTTTGTGGAGAACGTCCCGGGCTCGCTCAACGTGCCGGTGATTCGGCTATGCATCGCGGTAACCTTGGCGGCCGATGTCCTCACGCTGGTACTGCTCAAGGAGCGTCGCATCGAATGACCCACAACTTCCAAACGGGCGGCGGGGAACTCTCCCTGCCGCCCGTCGATTGTTTCTATTAAAGGTCGCAAACAGCGGCCTCTTCAGTTATCTTGACACCCAAAAACTAGCAGTGTAGAATGACGAGTGCTAATACCCCATGACACAGAGACAAGAACAAATTTTGAAGCTGCTCGTGGAGAGTTACATACAATCTGCCGAGCCGGTGAGCTCTTCGTGGTTGGCGCAGTTGCCAGACATTGGTGTCTCAAGCGCAACCATTCGGAACGATCTCGCGGAGTTGGAGGAAGAAGGATACCTTGTTTCTCCACACACCTCTGCCGGCCGCATTCCAACGGACACGGGGTATCGGTATTACATTGAGACATTCCTTGAGCAAAAGCGACGCCTGGAACGTGAGTATAAACAACTCGTGGATCAATCGCGGGTGCGCAATATGGAGGTGCGACTGCGTCAACTCTGCGTGCAACTCGCCGCACTCACCGGAAACGCCGTCGTGTTTACCCTGGGTCCGCGTCATTCCTATACCACGGGCATCTCTCGGCTGTTTGAACTTCCTGAGTTTGCCAGTGCAGACCAAATGCGCCGGTTTAGTCAACTCATGGATGTCATGGACGCAACTATGGCCCAACTCATGCGCAGACGGTTTGACGATGTGTGTATTCTCATCGGAAACGAGAACCCGTTTGGCGAGCAGCTTTCCTCTCTGTTTATCTCATTCGATGATCCGTCGGGCGTGCATGGCGTGGTGAGCATTATTGGCCCCACGCGCATGAATTACGGTTATAATCGCGCGTTGTTGCGTGAAGTGCGAAGACTCCTTACCAATTAACGTATGGCAAAAAAAGAACCAGTAAAAAAGATTTCGGCCACAGAAATGGAGGAAGAAATTGTAGACGTGCCTGTTGAGAAAACTCCTGATCAACTCGCATCAGACTATTTAGCCGGATGGCAGCGCGCACTTGCGGACTATGAGAACCTCAAACGTAATGCGTCACAAGAACGCACAGAATTTGCCAAATACGCCACGGCGGCACTCATTCAAGACCTACTGCCAACGATCGACTACTTTGACGCGGCGATGCGTCAACCTCCAAATACGGAGCGCTGTGACGAGGCCACACAAAAGGAGATCCAGAATTGGCTCATTGGAATCGGGCATGTGCAAAAGCTCTTGTTGGACAAGTTGACGGAGCAAGGGCTCACTGTGCTGGAACCTGTAGGAATGTTTAATCCTAATGAGCAGGAATCGGCGGAGGAGCGGGAAAGCGATCAACCGGAGGGAACTATCTTGCAGGTGTTACAACGTGGATTTAAACTGTTCGACAAGCTTATTCGCCCCGCACGCGTAGTGGTGGCAAAAGCAAAGAACACGATCAACTAACATCAATCAGAATCAAATCATATGGCAAAAATACTCGGAATCGACCTTGGGACAACCAACTCCGCTATCGCGGTGATTGAAGGAGGAAAACCTCTTATTTTAGAAAATGCAGAAGGACATCGCACAACCCCGTCTGTGGTTGGAGAATCAAAAACGGGAGAGCGCTTGGTGGGAATCGCAGCAAAACGGCAGGCAGTTACAAACCCAGGGAATACGTTGTTCTCATTAAAGCGTCTGATTGGTCGTCGATGGGATGACCCAGAAGTTAAGCGCGACGCGGAACTGTTTCCATTTAAGCTCGTACAGTCTGGCGAAGGGATTAAGGTTGCGTTGGGTGACAAGGAATACACGCCTCAAGAAATCTCTGCCATGATTTTGGGTAAACTTAAAGCGGACGCAGAAGCTAAAATTGGCGAGAAGATTGAAGAGGCGGTGATTACGGTACCAGCGTATTTTGACGACGCACAACGACAGGCCACAAAAGACGCAGGAGAGATTGCGGGTCTTAAAGTACGACGTATTATCAACGAACCAACGGCTGCAGCATTGGCATATGGGTTCGATAAAAAGGTTGGTCAGCAAATCGCCGTGTACGACCTTGGTGGTGGAACGTTTGATGTGTCCATTTTGGATATCTCCGACGACACGGTGGAGGTAAAGTCAACCAACGGAGACACACATCTTGGTGGAGACGATTTTGACCAGGTGATTATTAAGTGGATCATTGCAGAATTTAAGAATCAAGAAGGGATTGACTTGGGTGCAGATCCTCTAGCACTTCAACGTATAAAAGAGGCAGCAGAAAAAGCGAAGATCGAATTGTCCACGTCACAACAGTCCGAGATCAATCAGCCGTTTATTACACAGGGCGCCGATGGTCCAAAGCACTTGGTGATGACCATGACACGTGCAAAATTGGAGGAGTTGGTGTATGACCTTGCGATCAAGACGCTCGAGCCTTGTAAAAAGGCCTTGGAGGATGCCGGTATGAAGGCATCGGATATTGATGAGGTGATTATGGTGGGTGGAATGACGCGCATGCCACTCGTCTTAAAGACCGTGGAAGAATTCTTTGGCAAAAAACCAAACGTTACAGTTAACCCAGACGAGGTGGTTGCCATGGGTGCGGCTGTGCAGGCAGGTGTGTTACAGGGAGACGTGAAGGACGTGCTTTTGCTGGACGTTACGCCGTTATCTCTTGGGTTGGAGACGTTGGGTGGTGTGTCGACCAAATTGATCGAACGCAATACCACAATTCCGGCGTCCAAGTCACAAATCTTCTCAACCGCGGCTGACAATCAAAACTCGGTGGAGATTCACGTGTTGCAGGGTGAACGAGAAATGGCACAAGACAACAAGACGCTTGGTCGGTTTATCCTCTCAGGTATTCCACCGGCACCGCGTGGTGTTCCACAAGTTGAGGTGAGTTTTGACATCGACGCAAACGGTATCCTTAATGTAAAGGCGGTCGATAAGGGAACTGGCACGGAGCAGAAGATTACCATCACATCGTCCACCGGTTTGAGTAAGGAAGAAGTGGAGAAGATGAAGAAGGACGCGGAGGCAAACGCGGAGGCAGACAAAAAGAAGCGCGAAGAAATTGAGACCAAGAACCTTGCCGATACACTTGTGTACACCACGGAGAAAATGCTCAAGGAGGGTGGAGGCAAGGTAAGCGAGGCAGATAAAAAAGAGGTTGAGGAAAAATTAGAGGCATTGAGGGCCGTTAAAGACGGAACAGACATGGAGGCTATCAAAAAGGCCGCAGACGAACTCACAACATCGGCGCAAAAAGTTGGTGCGGCTATGTATCAGGCAGAACAAGAAGCTAAGAGTGCAGAATCAACGGAAGGCGAAAAGAAGGAAGACATCAAAGAGGCAGAGGTCGAGGATGTAAAGGAAGGCGGTGAGAAAACAAAGGCGGAATAATATGGCCACTAAAAAAACCACAACAAAGAAGACAATAAAAGCAACACCGCGCGTAGAGACACCTACGCGCGGTGCAAAGGAGAAGGAGAGTTCCTTGGTGTTTTGGATGGCGTTGTTTATTGTGTCTATTGCGATTGTGGGTGGAGGTATTCTTACCACCATGCCGCGTGAGGAAAAGGACTCCGTGGAGGACTCGGCAAACGTGGAGGAGGGTGATGGAGACATGATGGATGAGATGATGGAGAATGAAGTAGATGCCGTAACGGTTCGCTCTATTTATGATCAGTATGTGCTGGAAGGGTATCCAGCTGCGGGAAATGCGTCTGTGGATCTCCAAGAGATGCTTCGTGAGGCGTTGCAGACCGGACTTCTTGTAGAGGTGGATCGTCTGCACATCGCCGCTCTGGATGATATTCGCATTATGTCTGTTCCAGACAAGGATGTGAACCAGGAATATTGCGGAATATATGGGCAGAGTCTCTGCGTTGTGATGCGTCAAAAGAATGTGAATAACGTAGAAATCCTAGGATTTTTCTCAACGTTGTCCACCACACAAGGGTTTCCAGAAGGGGAGACGGGAACCGTGGGAGAGATGCAGATGGTTGGCGACAAGCTACTCATTAGTATGGGTATGGGTGATGCAGGCGTGAGTATGGAAGACGCCTTTACGATCGATCTGAATACAAAATATCGCGCGTTGATCGGGTCGGCAACGTCGACACAGGATGAGCGAGGATGGGCGATCACCACAATCAAACGAGGAGATTTGGAGGTGACGATTGATACAAACGGAACGAATCCTTCGTATCTACTCTCGTCTGCGTCTGATTCAACGTCGGTACTCAAAGGACAAGTGGATGAATTTGGTGTGGACTGGGTGGCGATGTTGGACCGCCCAGAGGAGATTCACTTTGCCATTGGCAGTCATTCTTACGTCTTTAATCGTGGAGGTTTAGGAACGTTTCAGATCAAGTAATTCTTTCTCATTGCATGCCAGATCCATATAAAATTTTAGGAGTTGAGCGGGGAGCGACGCAGGAGGAGATCAAAAAGGCGTTTAGAAAACTGGCGCACAAATATCACCCGGATAAGGAGGGGGGAGATGAGGCTAAGTTTAAAGAGATCAACTCCGCATACCAAGTCTTGGGAGACGAGTCAAAACGCCAGCAGTACGATCAGTTTGGAGAGGCGGCGTTTGGTGGCGGCGGAGGTGCACCTGGCGCGGGCTTTGGTGGATTTGGCGCACAAGGCGTGAATTTTGATTTTGGAGATTTGGGAGACCTGGGAGATATCTTTGGCGGCATGTTTGGAGGTGGTGGCCGTGGTCGACGTCGCTCGCAAGGCCAGGATATTCAAACCGACATGCAGCTCACGTTTGAGGAGGTGGTGCGTGGTGCAGAGAAGGAGATTACGTTACGCAAGACAGACACGTGCGACAACTGTGCGGGGACAGGCGCAAAAGATGGCAAAACTAAGACGTGTACAAGCTGCAGTGGCCAAGGAGTAAAGCGCGTGGCACGCAACACGCCGTTTGGACAAATTGCACAAACCGTTGCCTGCGACGTGTGCCATGGACAAGGCAAGGAAGCTGAGCACGCTTGCGGGGAGTGCTCCGGCACCGGAACCGTCAAAAAACAATCTACGATTAAGATTACGTTGCCACCTGGTATGAGCGACGGAGAATCTGTGCGTGTGCGCGGTAAAGGAGAGGCGGCACCCTTTGGTGGTGAGCCGGGCGACTTGTTTATCCGTGTGTTTATTAAGGATGATGCGCGTTTTGAGCGCGATGGGTTTGACCTGCGATCTTCGGTGACGGTGGGATTCACGCAAGCCGCACTTGGAGATTCCGTGGAAGTGGAGACGATTGATGGAAAGGTGAAGATGAAGGTGCCACCCGGTACGCAATCTGGCGACGTGTTGAGTATTAAAGGAAAGGGAATTGAGACAGGGCGCGGTCGAGCAAATCAACTTGTGACGATCTTTGTTGTCACACCAACAAAGCTTAACAAGAAGCAGAAACAACTTTTGCAAGAACTCGATTTGCGAGAGGAATAGAGCAGGCATTGAGCCTGTTCTTTTTATCCACGTCGTACAAGCGGCGCGAGTTTGATAGACTAGTCTTTATGGATCAACTTGCACAATGGTCAGCCACGGCACTTGCCTGGGGCTTGTCGATTTTTGGAGAGCACCCTTCTTGGGATGTTTTGTTAACGGCCTTACTTGTAGGCCTCGCATTTTTTGTTGGGATGTGGGGGAGAGGGAAGACGCTCGCGTTTGTGATCGCAGGTTATGTGGTTGTAGGAATCGTGAGCGTAAGTGCAGCACTTGCGTGGATACACGGCACGTTTGGGATTCCAACGAGTATTCCGGGACGCATTGGCGTGATTGCCGGGCTTGCGGGAATCGTGTTTGCAATTGTTCAGTACGGAATTGGCGATACATTAGAGGAGGAGCGAGGCTCGCGCGCGGCATCCGTTTTTGTGTCTGCGTCTGCACTCGGAATGTTGACAGTCATCCTCTTTCAACAGTTTAATGCAGAAACAGTGAGTGGATTCTCGGTATTTATGCAGTCTCTTTTTATGAGTCCGCTTGGAACGATCTTGTGGATTGTGGCACCAATATTTTGCATCGGTGTAACACGAGATTAACGAACCTGTCTCATAAAAGGATAGGAGAGGCAGGGGCTTGACCTCTTTTTTTGTTTGTGGTAGTTTGCTCCTTGCCCGGCACGGTCGTCATGGTCCAACCGCCATGATTTCCCCGTGCCGCCTGTGCCCACGCTCGCGCGTGCGCCTGTGCAGTTGCATTGTCCTCGGGCGATCAGGCACGACATACCAGCAATCCCACCTACGTACGGTGGGACTCTCTTCCCCCACCAAACGACTCATGGTGGGGTTGTTGTATCCAGGGGTTGACAGGGCTCTTGGATTGTGATAATTTTTTGCCATACGTGACTGGCATAGGGAGCGTTCGACCCAACGATCCTTATGTCACGCGTAGGTCCTGTTATGACGGTTCTCCTACGGGGAAATCGCGTTGTGGCTCACGCTGCAGCACCTGTTCGACCAGGTTCATAACGGATCGTAGCCGCCAGACGCTACAGTTGAGACAGCACGCCGCCCCGTGCTGTCCCCTAGCCATTGCAGGAATTCCCCCTCGCCTGCGTGGAAATTCTGGCCTGTGTGTGTTGATTAAGCGTTTGTGACAGTGCCTAATTACGCTTCAACCACACAGTAGAACGGTTCCATCGAGAAACATTCGGTGGCGCCACCTCTCCCTCCCGGCCCCCACCGAATGTCTCGGTGGGGCTGTTCTTTTATACAGGTTTTGTGTTTGCAACAGATCTGGTAAACTAGCCTCACTATGGACATTCAGCTTTACAACTCGCTTACAAAGAAAAAGGAAGTTTTTGAACCGCTTTATCGAGACCTGGTCGGTGTTTACACGTGTGGGCCTACGGTGTACAACACGCAGCACATTGGAAACTTTCGCGCGTTTATTTTTGCCGATATTTTGGTACGCACCCTTCGTTTTAACGGATTGGAGGTTAAATGGGTGATGAATATTACCGACGTAGGTCACCTGACAGACGACGCGGACCAGGGTGAGGACAAGATGGAAAAAGGGTCGCGAGAGCAGGGGATGACCGCATGGGAAGTTGCAAAGCACCACACAGATCAGTTCTATCTGGACATGGATCGATTCCATATTTCGCGACCAGATGCACTTCCTAAGGCTACAGATCACATTGCAGAACAGATTGCCATCGTACAGGAGCTCGAAGCAAACGGACACACCTACACAACCTCCGACGGTGTGTATTTTGATACGTCCACGCTTGCCGACTACGGCGTGTTGCGTGGTATGGGGGAATCAGAAAACGAGGAGGCACGAATAGAAGAGAACACAGAAAAGAAACACTCAGCAGATTTTGCGCTTTGGAAGTTCTCTTCACCCGAGGAACATCGTCAAATGGAATGGGAATCTCCCTGGGGTATTGGATTTCCCGGTTGGCATGTGGAATGTACAGCTATGTCCATTAAGGAGCTCGGCGAGCTCTACGATATTCACACGGGCGGGATTGATCACAAAATGATTCATCATCCCAACGAGATGGCGCAAGCGCAGGGTAGCAAAGGGACTACGGAGGCACGCGTGTGGATGCATAACGAATTTCTGCTCGTAGACGGCGGTAAGATGAGTAAGTCGATTGGAAACGTGTATACGGCAGATCAGTTGATCGAGAAGAGATTTGATCCGGTGATTTTCCGCTACCTCACGCTGACCGCGCACTACCGGCAGCAACTTAACTTTACTTGGGACTCGCTTGCGGCGGCACAAAGCGCCCTCAAACGTCTTCGTCAAATGGTGCGAGAATGGGAGATGCCCTCAGTTGGATCGGCTGACTTTGATATTCGATTTTTAGAGGCGGTAAATAACGATTTAGATACACCACGTGCGATTGCCTTGGTGTGGGAGCTGGTAAATGATTCTCAACTCGCAAGCTCATCTAAGGCACAAACACTCAAAAAATGGGACGCGGTGCTTGGGCTTGGGCTGATTGATTACATTGCACGACCGCTCGTGGTTTCCGAAGAGGTCCAGGAGCTGGTTGATCAACGACAAGTGGCGCGTGAAACACAAGACTGGGAGGAAGGAGACCGCTTGAGGTCATTGATTGCAGACATGGGCTATCACGTGGATGACACAGCAGACGGTCAAAAAATTACGGAATTGTAGAAAAAAACGGGCTCCTCTGAGCCCGTTTTGGGTTCTAACGTTTGCGACGCAGAAACAGCCACAGAAAGGTTCCGCTGAGAACCATGATGGCAATAATAATCGAAAAGTCTTTTTCTGTTCCCAGAATCCATGGATGCACCGTATTCATCCCAAAAATCCCAGCAAGCAACGTGGCAGGCATTACGATAATTGTCACAGATGTCAAAATGTAAATCAACCTGTTGGTACGCGAGTTGAGGTAGGTCTCATGCGCACGGTGCAGGGTAACAATCGTTTGATATTCCGTGTTGAGACTATTTTGAAGCTCGTCTGTCTGACGATGAAGCTCTGCGTAGGTTGCTGTACGTGCGGATCCGGTTCGTTTTGGCAATGCGGCCAGCAAGCGATCGATAATCGTTGTACGTGATTCAAGCGTTTTTTGCACATCAATAAGGTTGGTTTGGATGCTAAGCAGCTCTTGCAATAGACTGCGACGATTATGAAACAATTGCTCTTCTACGACGTCGATTTGTTTTGCAAGGATTTCTAAGATGTCACGCACGTCTTCAATGAGGAGAGATAGAACATCGGCAAAAATGAGCGCGGGATCACCGAGCGCTGTTTGCGACTTTGTTGCCTGTAATGTCGAAAATAGGCTAGATACCTGATTAAAAGGACTGTGGTGAATAGTGGCGATTGCGTGGGGAGTAAGCAATAGGTCAATTTCCTGTATCACGACATCATCTCGTACGCGATCGTAAACGGGATGCGTTAAAAACACCATGAGATAATCAGGTCGTACGAATAACCGTGATCTATGACTGGCATCCAAAATCAAACGAATATCTTCGTCGGAAAGATGGAAGGGTTTTACAAGAGATTGTACGTCTAGGGAGCGTGCATGTTCCACGTTGAACCATTCCGTGTTTCCACGCTTAAGACGTTGCACCGTTGACCTCCTTGTCATGTACCAAAAGTATAACATAGCCAGCGTGCCTTCGCAGACTGCGTGCACAGCCATATGGGGATAGAACGGAAAAACATCGTTTACGCATGCGTGTGCCGTGGTATAATTTGATGACTATGGAAGGAAGCGTAAAGAAAACATTGGATGTGCAACCGTTGCCGGCGGCCGAGGTACTTACGGATATTGAATCGACACATGAGCAAACGTCGGAGGTTGTGGAGCAAACTCCTGTTGTCGAGGCACCTGTACAGCAGCAACCCGTTACGCCCGTTACGCCTGTTGCGGCACCCGTTGTAGAAAAAGATCCTGAACTTGTACAGGTAGAGGATATTTTGTCCGAAGGGCTACAAGATTTCTATAAGGAATTGCCGCAAGATCTCAAACCAGCCTTTAAGGCAAAAGGAGAAGAAGTTGCGAGGACAATTTTAGTTTGGAGGCAAGAAGCAAAACTTGTGGCGTCACGCGTGTTGAGATTGATCCGCGAATGGTTAGGCATGGCACCAAAACTCAATAAGCACTATCTCGAACAAGAGTCTAAAATTAAAACAGATCATATTTTGGCTCTCGCCGAATCTGATCATTTACTCGGTTAATCGCATGTTTGCCATCACCCTCAACACGAGTGCCTCAACACTCTCATCCACGCCTTCGATGATCGAGAGCCTTGTTCCTGTTGTCATTGGGCTGCTGGTGATAGGAATTCTCGTAGCGGCGCTCTTTGTGTTCCGTGGGTTTCATCTACGCGCGCACCGTAAAGCGGGAGGTAATTTGCACATGCGTGTATTACGTGTTCGGATCCCGCGATTTGTATCGAGCGAGCGTGAGGAAGCATTAGAACTGCGACAAGTGCAGGAAGACATTGCTGTGGCAGAGACGTTTTTTTCGGCGCTCGGTGGACTACCATATCAGAAAGGATTTAATGCATGGTTGCACGGCAGGACAGATCACATTGCATTTGAGATGGTCGTAAAAGCGGGGGTTATTTATTTTTATGTGGCAACGCCTGCGGCTATGAAGGAGCTTATGGTACAGCAGTTGCATGCGCAGTTTCCGGATGCAGAGGTAGAGGAGGCGGAAGATTACAATATGTTTACGCCAACGGGTGTTGTGCTTGGAAGCTATGTCACGTTAAAGCGCGAGGACTTGTTTCCTATTAAAACGTACAAACAGCTTGAATCTGATCCTCTTTATGCCTTGTTGAATGCATTGGCAAAAGTCCCAGAAACAGACGGAGCAGCAATCCAGGTTGTCGCGCGTTCTGCAAAAGGTTCCTGGCGAGAAAGAGGCTTGAACGTTGTCAAATTAATGCAGGAGGGGGCAACAATCAAGCAGGCGTTAAAAGGGAAGAGTCCAAAGGAAGGAGGTTCCGGAATGAAACTTGGGAGTTTGATCTCTGGAAAAAGCGATAAAAATGGTTCTGGGTCGCAGGAGCCGCAGCGTCAGATGAGTGATCGCGAGCGTGAGATGCTTAAAGGGATCGAAGACAAGGCCTCACGTGCAGGGCTTGATGTGAATATTCGTATACTCGTGAGTGCAGAAAACGTTGGATCTGCACAAGCGTCGCTCAATAATATTCTTAATAGTTTTTCGCAATACAACATTTACCAATTCGGGAATAGTTTTGAAAAGAGTGTGCCACGTAATATCTCACGCATGGTGCAAGATTTTATTTATCGCAATTACGTCGATTCTGAAGGATTGGTATTAAACACGGAAGAGCTTGCCAGTTTGTGGCATCCTCCCATGTCGGGCACGCCTGTGTCGAACATTGATTGGCTTGGCGCACGCACAGCACCGGCGCCTGCCGATATGCCAAAGGAAGGAATTTTGCTTGGTCACAATAAATACAGAGGTGCCAAGACGCCGATTCGCATTTCTGCATCGGATCGTCAGCGCCACATGTATTTTATCGGTAAGTCTGGTTCCGGAAAAACCACAGAAATTGTTGCCATGGCGGTGGCCGATATTGTTGCTGGTCACGGTGTTTGCTACGTGGATCCCCATGGAGACGCTATTACGACGATTCTTGGGGCGATTCCACCGGACCGTATTGAGGATGTGGTGGTGTTTGCGCCATATGACACAGACATGCCGGTTGGACTCAACATGTTGGAGGCACCAACGCCTGCGTTGATCGACCTTACGGTGCAGGACATGATTTCCATTTTCTATAAGTTGTTTCCGCCAGACATGATCGGGCCAACGTTTGAGCATCATATGCGCAACGTGATGCTTACGCTTATGTCAGATTTTGAGAACCCGGGGACGATTGCCGAGATCCCTCGCATGTTTAGCGACGAAGACTTTCAGAAGCAATGGGTTGCAAAGGTTAAGGATCCTGTTGTGCGTGCGTATTGGGAACAAGAGATGGCAAAGGTGAGTGACTTCCATAAGTCCGAGATGTTAGGTTACCTCATCTCCAAGGTTGGTCGTTTTGTGGAGGACGCCATGATGCGCAATATTATTGGTCAAACGCATTCCGGATTTAGTTTCCGCGAGGTGATGGACAAGGAAAAAATCTTGTTGATCGATCTTTCCAAAGGAAAAACAGGAGAGGTAAACGCGCAGCTTTTGGGATTGGTGATTGTGTCGAAACTTCAAATGGCGGCTATGGCACGCGCCGACATGGCAGAGGAGCTGCGAAAAGACTTCTACCTTTATATCGACGAGTTTCAAAACTTTGTGACGCCAAGTATTGCAACAATTCTTTCCGAGGCGCGTAAATATCGACTCGATCTCATTTTGGCTCACCAATACATGAGCCAAGTGGTGCAACGCGGGGACACGGAAATTCGCGACGCGATTTTGGGAAACGTGGGATCGATGTTTGTGAGTCGCATTGGACCGGAGGACACGGACACCTTTATTAAAGTCTTCGCACCAGAGTTTAATGCCAACGACCTCATTAACTCCGATCCGTTTACGTGGTACACAAAGATGATAAAAAATAATACGCAGTTGCCGCCGTTTACTATGACGAGTTTACCGCCCGTCAAATCAAATCCAGAACTTGCAGAAAAAATCCGTCAGCTTGCACGACTTACCTACGGAAAACCGCGTGCACAGGTAGAACGCGACATCGCGCGACGTTCTGGATACGGATCGCCAACACCGCCACCGCCCGTTGCGCCAACACTCCCTGCATCGTTGTAGACTTTTCCACAGGCAACACGTGATCTTGTTCTACTCCAACGCGCGTACAGATGTTATACTGAGGCTACTAAGGAGGCGCCCACAAAAACGTTCTGGGCAAAAAGAAAAATAAAATGCCGTTTCTCCCAACATTCGATGACGCCAACGACCAGTTTGCTCTAGAGCCAAACATGCACGGCCAGAGCGAAGAGGTACGATCACCCGACCAGCGGGTGCGTGTTGCGATTCGTGCTCTGCGACAAATGCGTCAGCAAATGGACAATGTGTTAGACATGCTCGAACGTGGAGAAGGAGACCTGGAACTCGACACGGCGCTCTATAAAACACAAGTGGCTCCTCGTGATGAGGAAGGGGAGGATCGTACTGTAGAAGGTGTGTTTGATGGGGAGCGTATGATGGGGACCGATGGGGTTAAATATAATATTCCTCCCAACTACGCTTCTAAATCCAAACTGGTGGAAGGGGACATTATGAAGCTCGTTATTAAGGAAGATGGATCGTTTATCTTTAAGCAAATCGGACCGGTGGAGCGGGATCGTGTGGTTGGAACGTTGGCCATTGACGATTACGGCAACTATGCGCTCATCGACGAAGACGGAACCTCTTACCACGTTCTCACGGCAAGCGTCACGTATTTTCGAGGGGAGGCAGGCGACGAGATTGTGGGGCTTTTGCCGCAAGGACAGACCGCATCTTGGGCCGCCGTTGAGAATATTATCAAGAAATAGGCCGCCTCAGGGCGGTCTTTTGATTGTGGTATACTGCCTCCACTATGAGCCTTTATCGCACCTATCGACCACAAACATTCAAGGAGGTTACAGGGCAACATCATGTTGTGACGCCAATTCGGCATCAATTAGAAACCGACACCGTGGCACATGCCTACCTGTTTTCTGGACCTCGCGGGATTGGAAAAACAACTATTGCACGATTACTTGCCAAGGCCGTTAACTGTGCAGACCGTAAGGGTGCAGAGCCGTGTGAGGTGTGTCCAGCGTGTAGGTCTATCACAGAAGGTTCCGCAATGGATGTGATTGAGATTGATGCAGCGTCTCACACCGGTGTCGACAATGTGCGCGAGAATGTGATTGAGAACGTGCGTTTTGCGCCCACGCAACTTGCCAAGAAAGTGTTTATTGTAGACGAGGTACACATGCTCTCCAAGGGCGCGTTTAATGCATTACTTAAAACACTCGAAGAACCACCGTCGTACGCGATGTTTATTTTGGCGACCACGGAGTTGCACAAAATTCCAGACACCATTGTGAGTCGGTGTCAGCGGTACGATTTTACCAATGTGCCTGCAGAATTGTTGACGGACCGATTAGACGTAATCGCAAAAAGGGAAGGTGTGCACGTGGACACGTTGGTGTTAGAGGAGATCGCGCGCCGGTCTGGCGGACATGTGCGTGATGCCATTAGTTTACTCGAACAAGTGTTGACGTTGGACGCAAAGTCCATTACAGCCGAGCGGGCACGAGTTGTAATGCCGATCGTGGATGTGGAACAGACCATGCGCTTGTTAACATTGTTAGTGAGTCAAACCGTCGATCAAGCACTCCATTGCGTACATGAGCTTATTGATACGGGCGCAGAACCTGCAAGACTCGTGGGGGAGATTGTGCAGCTTATGCGATTGGCACTTTTGCAACGTATTGGGGGTGGAGAAGATAAAGGATATACACAGGAGCAACAAGCGGATCTCCGTGCGTGTTTTACGGACGTAAGTATTTCTCGTATTAAGCAGTTGCTGGATCTTTTTTTGTCGGCCCAGACACAGTACAAGGAGTACTCGTATCATCTTCCACAATTAGGCATTGAACTTGCAATTATCGATGCTTGTGATGGCGTACAAATAGCAACCTTACCCCTGTCTCCTATCGTTGAGGCACGACCGGCAGTAATAGAAGCTCCTCAAGAGGTTACGCCGGTGGTGATTGAAAAAAAATCCGTCGTAGTACCCACTGTTGAGGCTGTTCGGATTGATGCGGATCCAAAGGCGGAGACGGTACCAGGTGAAAAGGTGACGTTTGAGATAATTAAACGGTATTGGAGCACGTTTCAAAAAACCGTGCGGGAACGGCATGCATCACTTCCTCTCGCGCTTGAGTTAGCAGAGCCGATACGTGTGGATGGCGGCCGTGCCATTATCAAAGTAAAATTTGAGTTCTACGCGGAGACGGTTAATCAGCCAAAGAATAATCACCTCCTTGCAGGAATCCTCACCGAGGTGGTTGGAGAAAATGTGGGGATACAGGCCATCTTCTCCAATGTGGAGCAGGACCCGCAGGTAACAAGTGTTTTGGAGGCGTTTGGTGGCACGGTGGTAAGCTAAAAACACCTCTCTTGCGGGGTGTTTTTTTTATTGTTGATACAACGTCATGAATAGCATACGTCAAGAGGGATGTAGACCAGCATCATTGGAGAGGGGAAACGTCATGCATAATCTTGCTCGAGGTTGGAGACGGGAACTGCGGGGGATCCTCCGTGCACAGCTCGAACGGGATTCATCCAGTACAGCTGCTCGAATGGTGCTTCCACTAAGATAGACACATCATTTACATATTTCTAAGAGAGTCACTCCTATCTCCTTATGTTCAATATCGAGTCAGGATCGGAATCGTGTGTGAGGCGTGCGGGTCACCAAGTTTTACTGGTCACACAAACGATTGTCACCTAGGAGCTGCCAAGTCGGAGGTCGAAACCGCTCCTGTAACGTCGAAAGACGAGGTGGTTGTGGATAGGGAAACAGGAGAAGAACCGTCGCCTTTTGCAAGAGAAGCTTATCTTGTTATTTCTTCCGTACGAGAGGCTTTGCAGCCTCGTGACAGTCTTCCTCTGTTTAAGCACGTTGCTTCTCAACTAAGTGCTTTAGGGAGTGAACTTGAACGGACAAGACAGGCGAGCACAGGAATGTACAGGACGCTATCAGAAGGATACGCAAGCTGCAAGCAGGTTGTACGCGTTATAAAAGAATAGTCGCTTCAGTAAGAACTCACATTCCTCTCACAAAGAAAAATCACGGCAGCGCCCGTGATTTTTCCTGTGGAAGGGGACAGGGGCTCGCCCTCACCTCTCATGTTCTTCCGAAAATTCGGGTTCGGGTCCGGGCCTCGCCGTTGCGCTTCTCGCCAATATCAGCGCAACATGGCTCCGGCCGTTCTCACCCGTCAAACATGCCTCAATGGCATGTTCTCTCCACCCCATCACACAAAGAAAAATCACGGCGCGCTGCCGTGGTTTTTCTTTGGTTCGGGGACAGGGGCTCGAACCCCGATTCCCAGGACCAGAACCTGGTGTCCTACCATTAGACGATCCCCGAATCTCCATGCCTCAATTAAGGCAACACGAGTGTATCGTATTCACAGGCACCTGTCAACGCGGTATACTTTTAGCATGACCTTCAAAGATCACTACCGATTTTTCCTTATCGTTATACTTCTTATCGCGTTTTTTGGCGCATTGATTGCCGTTAAGATACAGCCGTCACCTCTGGAGCCCCTACATCTGCCAATCGCCGGAGAACGTTAATCTCACACATTGAATCAAATAAAAACTCCTCGAATTGCTCGAGGAGTTTTTACCTACTTGGAAGACTTCTTAACGGTTTGAATATCGATCATTTGCTCTAACCGGCGGATGTCTGCAAGGAGTTCCGAACGTTCCTTGTTAAACATGATGATGTTAAATACGCTCGTTCCACCATTTTTTGCAAACTTACATGGATCTCCGGGAACCTTATTAACCGTCACCTCGTAAAACGATTTAAGCTTTTCGGCCTTTTTGAGCCCTTTGATCTTTACCAGTTTTCCTTCTTGTTTGGCAAAAAATTTCATGGCAGCGGTCGTGCCTTTTATGCGTCGAGATACGCTCACTTTCTCGGGGATGCGAATTAATACGTCGTTGAGAATATGGTCGATTCCGTAGGAGAGTTTATAAAGCTCGACTCGGAACCCACCTGGTCGTGCACCAACCTCCACGATCCTCCACGTGTTATCGTCGCGAATCATCTCAATGTGTGCCGTTGTACTACGTAGACCAAGGGCACGGATTGACGCGGTCGCCGTTTTCTCAGCTGCCGCGACGCTCTCTTTGGTGAGGCGTGTTGGCGTCATTTGCTGATAACCAAAGAAGTCGTCAAATCCAATCGCGCGACCTGTTTTAATCCACACCATCGGGCAGAACGTAATGCGTCCGCGTGTATCAACGTAAGCGTCCACGGAATACATTTCTCCTTCAATGAATTGTTCCACAAGTACAGTTGCTTCCTCCTTACTGTCACGTTCTCGGTAAATACGATTCACCGTTCTAAACGTGCGACGCAAAGCCGCCTCTAATTCTTCTTCATGAAAACAGAGTGTCACCAAAATGCTTTGTGCTAATCCGGTTGGCTTAACAACGAGCGGAAAACCAATTTTTTTCTTAATCTTTTTAATGCTCTCTTTACCTCCATCGTGAACAACCGTGTAGGCAGGCGTAATGGCTTTATCCCAAGCGGCAAAACGGCGTCGCATGGCGAGCTTGTTTGTGGACCAGGAAAGCGAATCCATCGTGGGTGTTCGCAAATAAGGAACGTGCGGAATAATTTGTCGGAACTTCATCATGTTGGCTTCGGACCGGCAGGTGATGGCTAGGAGTCGATCGAGATAGGGCTGCAAAGCCTTGGTAATAAATTTATGATCCGAAAAATCACAGGGAATCAGAACATCAAACATGGATTTATGTTTGAGGATGTAGGTTTTGGAAAGGGAACTGCGAGAGTCATAAATCACACCCACCTTTAGGTTGCGTCCATGGGTGCGGCCGTGTGCCTTTATGATTTTTTCCGCACCAACGGGCATGCGTTCTACAAATAAAACGAGATCCTTACCGGCGTGCCACGATCGTGTTGTCTTTTTGGTTGTTGACATAGATGAGATCCCAGAGGGATTAGTCGTAAGACTCTGGCTGAAGAGACGCCAGTCGTTGAAGCTCCATTGGACGATTATCTTGCAAGAATGGTTGCAAGAGATTGGTTAATTCTTCAAACGTGTGAATGCGTACCAGGGAAGATCGAACTTCTTTTGCACCCTGCATTCCTTTTGTGTACCAGCTCAAATGTTTTCTAAACGTTACAAGACCTTGCTCTCCGTATTGTTCTACGTGTCGTTTGGCATGGCGCAGAACAAGTTCAAAATGTTCACGCACGGTTGGACGGGTTGCAATCGTACCCGTGGTGAGCTGCTCGACGATCTGCGGAAAAATCCACGGATTCCCAAGTGCACCGCGCGCCACCAAGACTCCGTCGGCACCTGTTACGGCAAGCGCACGCTGTGCGTCGTCTGCAGAAAAGATATCACCGTTGGCAAGCACCGGAATCGACACTGCCTCTTTTACGCGCTTTATAATACCCCAGTCCGAGTAACCGGCATAGGCTTGCGCCTTTGTGCGGCCGTGAATCGTAATGAGGTCCGCACCGGCTGCCTCAACAACTTTTGCAAACGCAATACATTCCTCGGGGTCATCCCAGCCCGCACGAATTTTTACAGAGAGAGGACAGGTAATCGCCACTTTCACTTTTTGGATAATCTGTGTGGCAAGCTCAGGGTTTTTCATGAGTGCGGCGCCATTAAAGCTCGACGTCAACTTGTAGACGGGGCATCCCATGTTGATATCAATTCCCTCTGGGTGTGCCGTTTGTTCCACAATCTGTGCAGCCTTGGCCATGGTGTCCGGGTCCGATCCAAAAATCTGTTGAATGATTGGTCGTTCTGCCTCTACAAACTCTACCATCTCCATGGTTTTTTCGTTTGCACGTACTAACGCTTCAGCACTCACCATCTCACGAAACAAAATAGGGGAACCAACTTCTTTGACGGTTTGGCAAAACGCGGAGTCCGTCATGTCTGCCATGGGAGAGAGAGCAATGATTGGCCGCGGAAGATTGTTCCAGTCAAACGCCATAATGACGCAAGACTAGCATAAATACTTGTTTTTGTCGAGAGTCCATGGGGCATCTAGTATCCCGTGTCGTCATTGCGAGTTTCACGAAGCAATCAATTTATTCTTTCTCCCTCCTTTTTGTTTCGCTAAATTGACATCACCCACGATCGGATTGGGCCTGTGCTACGAGAATCGGCGAAGGGGGAGAAATCCTGTATACTGCACTTAATATGCAAATAGGATTTTTCGGTGCCACACGTCAGGTCCCGGGTTCTTGTTACCTCATTAAAACAGGGGACAAACAGATTTTAATTGACTGCGGATACTACCAAGGCGGTGGTATTTGTGATATGCGTAATTACGACGAATTTGGGTTTGATCCAAAACAAGTCGATGTTCTTTTGGTCACGCATGCGCACCTGGATCACGTTGGTCGTATTCCGCGATTGTTCAATCAAGGTGGAAAACCGCAGATTTATTCTACGGGTCCTACAAAGGAGCTTGGGCAGATCAACTTAGAGGACGCGCATCACATTATGCTCATCCATGCGGAGGAATGTCACTTGGACGAACTCTACGGCGAAAAGGATTTGGAAGCGGCGTACAAACGTTGGCAGACCGTTACGTATCGTTCCTCGTTTGAAATCGTGGAGGGTGTGACGGCCACGTTCTATGATACAGGGCACATTCTGGGTTCAAGTTTTGTGGTTTTGGAGTTAGAGGGAAAGCGGATCGCGTTTAGTGGCGACGTAGGTTCTACAATCACACCACTCCTCCATGACACGGAGGCGCTACCAACAAATCTAGATGTTCTCGTTTGCGAATCAACGTATGGAGACCGGCTGCATCCGGAGCGCGAGGAACGCAAGGAACAATTACGTGCAGAGATTCTTCGCAACCACAAACAAAATGGCGTGCTTATGATTCCGGCGTTTTCTATTGAGCGTACACAGGAAATTCTGTTTGAAATGAATGAGCTTATCGAACATGACGGACTCAACCCGGGCCAAGTGTTTTTGGATAGCCCTCTTGCCATTACGGCCATTGCCGTCTTCCAAAAGTACAGTCAGGACACAGAGATGATGCAGTTTGACGTACCGGACGGTTTTACAGATAACAACTTTTTTGCGTTCAAGGAACTTCATGTTACGGACACGGTGGACGCGTCTAAGCAAATCAACCAAGTTCCAAATCCAAAAGTGATTATTGCGGGTTCCGGTATGATGAACGCGGGACGTATTCAACACCATCTTGTTCGCTACTTGGACGACGCCAATAATACGCTTCTTGTTACGGGATATCAGGCACCAGGAACGCTCGGAAATGATATTGCGGAAGGAAAATCACCCGTGCATATTTTTGACTACACCGTGCCTGTACGCGCACGTGTAATAAAGATCGAAAGCTATAGCGGTCATGCGGATTACAATAAACTCGGAAACTGGGTATCGGCCGCGCAACCAAAAAACGTGCAGCTTGTACACGGGGACGTTAAGGCGCAAAAGGCTTTTAAAGCGTATCTTGCTACTAAAGGAGTTGAGAATGTGGAGATGCCAGAATTTGGCACCTGGCTTACGGTGTAAATGTCTGCACGTCGTGCGTGAGTTCGTCGATGGTGAGTTTGTCGCCTGCGTGCAAAAAATAGTCTGTGTCTAAAAATGTTACGGTCGCCTCGCCGGCAGCGCGGATCTCCACAACTTCACCTGGCGTGTAGTAAAACAACTCAATCGGCTCGTTGCTTGTGGTACATGTTGCGCGCGTGCAGAACGTAAATTGTCGGTCGGGCGTCATCCAAACATGACCGCGTGTAGAAAAAAACGAGAGATGATCTGTTGCAATTTCTTTGATTTTAACCTGTGATCGGGAATCGAGCGTGAGGGATGTCCCTTCGAATGTGAGGAGAGCAGGGAGGGATTGTGTCTGAATAGTTGCTCTACTGAGAATGCGTAGTCCCGGAACAAGATGCACCTCTTTGTGCAGGTGTGCAACGCCGTCTGTGGCATCGGCGACCAAAAAAACGGGTCGTGGAGACCAGTCGAGCGTCTGCCAGAGTGCAAATGGAATCGCGAGTACAGCAAAAAGGCGAAGTGCACGTTGTGATCTTCCTATAGACATAAGACTATAGTACGGTGTTTTCTGTCGTGCAGCAAGATGTTATACTAGCGCCATGTGACAAATTATTCCTAAATGTGACTGTATGGCTTTACTCGAATTTTACGGAGAAACGTGTCCGCATTGTGTAGAAATGATGCCAATTATCGACAAGTTGATTGCCGAGGGCGTGGCAATAGAAAAGTTGGAGGTGTGGAATAACGAGGAAAATGCCAAGAAAATGAATGAGGTAAATCAAAATCGTTGCCCTGGCGTTCCGTTCTTTCTTAACACCAAGTCGGATCAATGGATCTGTGGCGGAACAGATGAGGCAACGCTTCGCCTGTGGGCCGCAGGCGAGAAGATTCAAAATTAATATGCGACTGGTGATTTGTGGCAGTTTGACGTTTGTTAAAGAGATGGATGTCCTTAAGACCGAACTCGACGCGTTGGGTCATGAGACAATTGTGCCTCTTAGCGCGGATTTGGTACGGGCGGGAGACCTCGATCTTGCTCAACTCGAGGTGCTTAAACAAGCAGGTCAACACCACACGTTATCCATCCAATATGATGCTATTCGCACGCATTACAAAAAGATTGCGGAAGGCGATGCCGTGTTGGTAACCAATATTGAGAAAAATGGTGTCCCGGGGTACATTGGCGGAAACACATTCCTGGAAATGGGATTCGCCCACGTACTCAACAAGCCGATCTTTGTTCTTTATCCATTACCCAATCTCACCTACACAGACGAGATGCTTGCCATGCAGCCAACGGTGCTCAACGGAAACCTCAACAAAATAACCCTCCACCAAACGGTGTAGGGTTATTTATATTCCTCGGTCCAATGCTCGTTGACGCTCACCTGTAAGTCCAGGTACACGTTTGAGTTGGTTGCGTTTTCAATCTCTCTACGCGCAGACTGACCAATCTCCTTAATACCGCGTCCGCCTTTTCCTACAATCATTCCCTTATATCGATCCGCGTTAGTGATGATACGTGCTTTGATGTAGAGCGTGTTATCGGCGCGACGTTCAATTTCGTCCACTTTTACCGTGAGAGAGTAAGGGACTTCTTCAGAGAGTCGAAGAAACAACTTCTCTCGAATTAACTCTGCAAACCAGAATTCATTGTCGAGGTTGGTAAACTGACCGTGTTCGTAGATCGGATCGCCCTCTGGCAATAATTCGATAAGCGCGTTCACGAGGGCCTTTGTGTGCTGACCATCCTTAGCGGAGAGTTTCACGACGGTGTCATACTCATCGGCCATCGCTTCAAAAGAGGCGAGATAGCGGGGCTGGTAGACGTCAATCTTATTGATCACGAGGACCTTTGGCAGTTTGAGCTCGCGGATAATGCTAAAAATCTTTTTGTCCTCCGGTCCAATTGGGCGCGTTGGGTCTACCACGTGGATCACAATATCGACGTCTTTAAGAGCACTCTGCGCCGTCTTATTAAGATACTTGGTGAGGTTATCACGAGACGTAGTAAAGATTCCCGGTGTATCCACAAAGACAATCTGTCCGTCCTCTGAATGTACGACCCCCTGAATTTGATGCCGTGTTGTTTGTGGTTTTGGAGAGGTAATGGCAACCTTTGTCCCAACCAAACGATTGAGCAAGGTGGACTTGCCAACGTTGGAGCGTCCAAAGAGTGTGACGAATCCTGTTTTCATGCGGGCATACTAGCCTAAAATGCGGCTTTTGTAAAGGGTGGATGTTCCGCTTGACCGAAACGTTTCATTCCTGTTTACTCTCAGCACTATGGAAGTGGTTATTCACAATATTCGCAGCCTCTTTAATATTGGTGCGTGTTTTAGGAATTGTGATGCATTTGGCGTCAAACATCTCTACCTCGCCGGGTATACAGCTACGCCACCTCGACTGGAGATTGCAAAAACGGCGCTTGGAGCGGATGACACCATTCCTTGGTCACACGAACCAGACATCCTCGCGTTGATCGATCGACTGCAGACAGAAGGGAAAGCCGTGGTTGCTTTTGAATCGAACCCGTCTTTTCCGTCAGTGGAAGATGTCCAAGTCCCCTCGGACGCTGTGATTCTCTTTGGTAACGAGCCGGAGGGATTGCCGGAAGACGTGCTTAATGCCGCGGACTTGCGCCTGTACATTCCTATGCAGGGCACAAAAACATCCCTCAATATTTCTGTTGCGTGCGGGGTAGGACTCTATGCACTCACACATAAATAAGTTATACTTTTACTGAATCAAACAACTATGAAACCTCTCAAACTGCTTTTACCACTTGGAATTATTGTGCTTATTTTGGTCGCTGTCTTTGTTTATAAGCCTGGTGCTCCTGGGGTAACAGGTGATCGTGTGGTCTCTGAAGATGGATCCGCGGAGCTTGTAAGCTTCTTTGATGCGCTTGCGGCAAAAAATTATGCCCAGGCAGCCGAGTATGTACAGGCAAACTGTTCATCAAAGCCTTGTTTCGCAGAAAATAAATCAGCAGATGACATTGCGTCCGATCTTAAGACACTGTGTGAAGATCATTTTTGCACACGCGTCGAGATCGATGGGTTAGGCACCGCCACAACATCGGGTCTCTTTCCTCACACAGTGGCGTTTTTGGATAGTGAAGGGAATCGACAACCTGTCTGTATCGATACCGAGTGTCAGATCAAAAAAAATACGACACAGTTTCGTATGAAAAACGTCGATGGGCTCTTTTATCTCGTAGACGTACCTCCAATAAAACTCAACTAACTTATGTTTGTCTCCATTGTCATACCGGCAAAAAACGAGGAGACCAACATTGAACGCTTACTGACTCAGCTCAGCGAGCAATCCTTTAAGGATTTTGAAGTGATTGTTGCCGACGCGTTTTCTACCGATCGCACCCGTGAGATTGCAAAATCGTTGAGTGCGGTTATTGTAGACGGAGGACTGCCGGGAGCTGGGAGAAATTTAGGGGCGGCTGTTGCAAAGGGGGATATCTTTCTCTTTATGGACGCAGACGCCATTTTACGATCTGATCATTTTCTCCAAGATACTCTGAGTGAAATGCGACACAAGCAGCTGGATCTTGCAGCGATTGATGTACGGCCTTCGGACGGGAATCAACTCGATCGACTCACATACCGGTTTTATAACGCGTATACGCACCTTTTAGGAAAACACCTCCCGCACGCGGTAGGCACATGTATGTTTGCAAAACGGTTTGTACACGAAGCAATTGGCGGGTTCGATGAAACCGTTACGCTTGCCGAAGATATGCACTACGCACGCCTTGGCTCAGATGTGGGAGAGTTTGGTATACTACGTTCACATTCGGTGTACACACCCATGCGCCGCTGGAGAAAAGAAGGACGAGTACGCCTTACTATCAAGTACTTCCTCAGTGAAGTCTTTATGATCCTGAGGGGACCGATTCGCAAACCAGCCATCTATGACTTTGAATACAAACAGGATTCTCCGCCTCGTCCTTAGCTGCTTTGTTTTTGTTCTTTTACCATTTGCTGTTTCTGCGGAAACGGTTGACGTCGGTTTTGCGGGTAAGGGCGTCTATTTGTCCCAGCAAGACGTGTATATTGGTCAGACGGTTCGTATCTATGCGCGTTTGAGAAACTATGGAGATGTCGATGCTACGGGCTCCGTTGGGTTTTATATGGCAGATACAAAAATCGGGAATTCTCAGGCAATCTCCTTGCCCGTTGGAGGATTCGATGAAGAAGTGTTTGTGGACTATATCGTTCCCAATCAACCGTTTAATATTGCTGTTAGGATCGAAAGCACAACACCTGTTGATCAGGTTACGGCAAACAACTCGGTTGTAACGATGCTATTACAACCCATTCAGGATCAAGACATGGATACAATTCTGGATGAGCAAGACAACTGTCCACGTGCAGCAAATGCGGACCAACGTGATACGGATGGAGACGGGGTTGGAGATGTCTGTGACATTGACGACGACAACGATGGAATTACAGATGAAGTAGAACAAACCCTCGGGACAGATCCATTGAAGGCTGATACGGACAATGACGGTATATCAGACCTAGATGACGAGGATCCGCTTGTGCCAAATGTTGTCAATGTGCCTGTCTCAGATACTCACGTTGATCAACAAAAAGAGCCTGTACAAGCAAATAGTACCGAGATAGCTGCAACGGAGGATAGTTTATTTGCAAAGTTATTTGCGTTTGGAGAAACCGGCTCAAGTGACGAGCAACCGACAGATCTCGGTGAACCGGAAGCACTTTCCGCAAATGCCATTTTTGAAGTACACAAACTTGGATGGAATACGTTTTCTTTTGAGACGTTTCAATCAGATGTCGTACCTGTAATCGTGGCGTGGGACTTTGGAGATGGCGAACAATCACACGATGCCTCCACGGTTCACGTGTTTTCTGGTGCCGGCACGTACGAGGTTCAGCTCATGGTCACAAGTCAAGATGGAACGATTAACGAGGATCGAGCATTTATCACCATTTCCTTTTTTCATCTTGCAAATCCCGTGTTCCTTGCATTTGTCATTGTGCTAGTGGTTATTCTTCTCCTGTCGCTTGCAACCATCTTGCGACCCTCTAAACATGAGACGGACTAGAAACAGACAACGAGAAGGCGCAGCAGCACCGACCATTGTTGGCGCTGCTGTTTTGTTAGGCGCCACCGCACTCGCCTCACGGGTTCTTGGACTCATCCGCGATCGACTCCTTGCAGGAACATTTGGTGCGGGTGTCGAGCTCGACGTGTATTACGCGGCATTTAGAATCCCAGACCTCATTTTTACATTTTTGGTTCTCGGCGCTTTGTCGGCAGGGTTTATTCCGTTTTTCTCAAAACGCTTTTCTAAAAATTCCGACCTGGCATGGGAGTTCACCAATAACGTGCTACATATCATGGGGGCATTTTTAATCCTCTTGTCCGGAATTGGAATGATCTATACACCGCAGATTCTGCACATGATTGCGCCAGGATTTAATGCGGCAACCGTAGATCAGGCTGTGGGAATCTCTCGCATCATGTATTTTGCGACGATTTTATTGGGACTTTCAAGCGTCTTTGGCGGAGTACTACAAGGCCTTAAACGATTTACACTGTATGCAATCGCACCTTTGCTCTATAACATTGGAATTATTAGTGGTGTTATTGTCACAGGATTTGTTGGCGGTGGTATCGCAACCGTTGCCTGGGGGGTTGTGCTCGGTTCATTTCTTCATTTTCTTATTCAATTAGTGGGGGCGATCCATTCGGGATGGCGATACCGGATGGTTTGGGATTGGAGAGATCCAGATGTTCGTACGCTTTTGTATTTAATGGGACCGCGCATTGTCGGCCTTGGGATATCACAATTAAATCTCATTGTTATGACGGCCATCGCGTCGTTACTAGCAGTAGGGAGTATTGCTATCTTTAATTTTGCAAATAATATTCAATATGTGCCGATTGGAATCGTGGGAATCTCGTTTGCTATCGCCGCGTTTCCTCTGCTTAGTGAGCAAGCAAACAATGAAGACATGGCAAAGATGCGAGCGACAATTTCCACCACCACTCGTAATATCCTGTTTTTGATTATCCCTCTCAGTGTTGTCTTCTTACTATTACGCATTCAAATTGTCCGTGTTGTTTTAGGAGCAGGCGTCATTGATTGGGATTCGACAATTCTCACAGCGCACACGCTAGCATTTTTTGTCCTGAGTTTATTTGCACAAGCCCTCATTCCGTTGCTTGTTCGCGTTTATTTTGCGTTTAAAAACACGCTCACGCCCGCCCTTATTGCGCTAGCTACGGCTGCTATCAATATTGTCCTTGCCCTCTACTGGAGTCACAGCTACGGCGTAGCCGGGATTGCCATGGCGTTTTCCTTGGCAAGTATTTTGCAGCTCATTTGCTTATGGTTTTTTATCTCACGGAAGCTTCACGGACTCGATGAATCAAGAATTTTGCAGTCACTCATTACCTTTTGTGTCGCGAGTTTACTTGGAGGACTCATGATTCAAGCTATGAAGATACTCTACGAACGCGTGATTCCAACGAACACATTTTTTGGTATCCTAGGACAGGGACTCGTGGCGGGTATTGCGGGGCTTATTGTATATATCCTTGCTGCGTGGATCTGGCGCAGCCCAGAACTCACGACGCTTTGGTGTAGCTTACAGCGTCGATTGTTTCGAAAATATCGACTTTCCGAATCCGCAGACTCTGCGATTGAATCTTCCTTTTAATCTATGGCGCATATTCACGATCTTATAGACTTTACGGCTTCTGCTTTTATTGTGCATGAGGATAAAATTCTCCTTGTGCACCATAAAAAACTCAATAAATGGCTCCAGATTGGAGGGCATATTGAACTCGATGAAAATCCGGACCAGGCACTTTTACGGGAGATTCAAGAAGAGTGTGGATTAGAGGTAGAGGTTCTTGCTGAACTGTGTCCGTGTGAAAAAGACGCACAGACAACACCACTTCTACGGCCGCATTTTATCAATATTCATTGGGTAAGTGACACCCACAGGCATTGTGATTTAGGCTATGTTTGCAGGGCGATCACAACGGATCCCGTTTTAGAAGAGGAAGGCGCTCATGCCATTGGTTGGTTTACCGAGGATGAGATCAAAAATCTCGATACGGTCCCAAATTTGATACAATTAGCCGGGCAGGCACTTGAAATCGCCGCCAAAGCACGCTAGGATCTTTTGTGTATCATGTCCTGTCCCATCTACCAGCATTTCTCTAGAACTATCAATTTCCTATGACCGCCCATCAATTACGCCGTGCCTATATCGATTTTTTTGTCTCCAAGGGACACGTGGAGATTCCTTCGGCGTCTTTAGTTCCCGAGAATGACCCGTCTGTGCTCTTTACCACAGCCGGAATGCATCCGCTCGTCCCATATTTAAAAGGGGAGACACACCCTGCCGGAACACGCCTCGTGGACGTACAAAAGTGTGTACGAACAGGCGATATCGACGAAGTAGGAGACAACACGCACCTCACGTTTTTTGAAATGTTAGGCAACTGGTCTCTTGGCGACTATTTTAAACAGGAATCAATCGCGTGGAGTTTTGAGTTGCTCAAGGATGTTTTACACGTTGACATGGATCGGATTGCGGTTTCTGTGTTTGCAGGGGATGATGATTGCGACAATGACCTAAAATCTTTTAACAAATGGCTTGAACTCGGTATCCCAGAAGGTCGCATTGCAAAACTTGGTAAGGAGGATAACTGGTGGCCCGCAGGTGGTAAACATTCAGGACCGCAGGGACCTGACACGGAAATTTTCTACTGGACAGGTACGGATGCTGTGCCAGATACGTTTGATCCCGAGAATAACCTTTGGGTAGAGATTTGGAATAATGTGTTTATGCAGTTTGATCGATCACCAGAAGGTGTCTATACGCCACTTGCAAAGCAAAATGTCGACACAGGCATGGGATTGGAGCGAACATTAGCGGTGCTTACTGGTAAGTCAAACGTGTTTGAGACGGACTTGTTTGTGCCGATCATCGAGGCGATTGAATCTGTTTCACATGCGTCCTACACCGATAACGAGCGAGCCATGCGCATTATTGCGGATCATGTACGGACGTCAGTCATGATGGTTGCCGACGGTGTATTTCCGTCCAACAAAGATCAGGGTTACATTCTACGACGACTGATTAGACGTGCTATACGCCAAATTTCACAACTAAATGAGGTGGCAGCTCTTGAGTCGATCGCTCGTGTTGCGATCAATACACTTGAGCCCGCCTATCCCGATCTTACGGATAAGACCGAGGCGATCATTAATGCGATAAATGCGGAGGAAGCTAAATTTACCAAAACACTTGCAAAAGGTTTGCGTGAATTTGAAAAAATCTTTGATGCACGGAAAAACGTGAGTGGGGAAGAGGCATTTATTCTTTACTCAACCTACGGATTTCCAATCGAATTAACAGAAGAGCTTGTACGAGAAAAGGGTCAACAGGTGGATCGAGAGACGTTTCAGGCAGAATTCACCAACCACCAAAACCTCTCGCGGGCTGGTGCGGAGCAGAAATTTGCTGGCGGATTGGCAGATCACTCAGACGAGACCACGAAGCTCCATACAGCCACACATTTGCTTCATAAAGCGCTCAGAATGGTGCTGGGTGACCATGTGGAGCAAAAGGGAAGCAACATAACCTCTGAGAGGCTTAGGTTTGATTTCTCACATCCAGACAAGCTTACAGACGCGCAAAAAGCTGAAGTTGAGAGCATTGTAAACGAGCAAATTCAAGCGAATCTTCCGATGGGATTTGAGATGATGACCGTAGAGGAAGCCAAAAATGCCGGGGCAATTGGGCTTTTTGAGGATAAATACGCGCTTTTGGGCGACAAAATTAAGGTCTATACCGCGGGTGACGCAGAACAGGGCGTCTTCTCTCGAGAGATCTGTGGCGGGCCTCATGTGGAACACACGGGCGACCTGGGGGCGTTTGCCATTTTGAAGGAAGAATCTTCCTCGTCCGGAATTCGTCGCATTAAGGCTGTGATAGGTAAAACTGCCGTGAAGGCTCGGGAAGGTAAGAAAACCCAATAAACAAGGTGTTTTTACTGCACTGTGGACAGATAAAGGTCAAGTCCTTGACAGATTTAGAGAAAACCCTTAGAATTCCCCTCGTTATCTCCACCTGCAAATTTGTTAAGAATTTGCTAACCTCACCCACGTTACAAACTATGGGTTCGAATAATGACGCAATTGAAGTCCGTGGAGTTGTTGAAGAACTTCTTCCGGGTGCAAAATTCCGAGTGGTGATCGAAAGTGGCCAAGAGGTCACTGCACATCTTGCCGGTAAACTGCGTCGCTTCCGTATCCGGATTTTACCCGGAGACGAGGTGAAAGTGGAGCTGAGTCCATATGATCTCTCGAAAGGTCGCTTGACCTATCGGTTCTAAATGAACTCCCAGGCAATGCCTTGGAACAAATCTATTCCTCGCTGAATAGCAAGACTATGAAAGTACGAGCCTCAACAAAACCGATGTGCCGTAATTGTAAGGTGATTCGAAGGAATCGCCGTGTTTGTGTAATCTGTATCAATCCAAAGCATAAGCAACGACAAGGATAACTATGGCACGAATCGCAGGAGTTAACTTACCGCGCGAGAAGCGCATCGTTATCGGACTCACCTATATCTTTGGTGTGGGGCTTGTAACGTCAAAAAAGATTTTGGCAGAAGCCGGAGTCGACGAATCCCTTCGTGTCAAGGACCTTGCCGAGGCGGATATTTTAAAGATTCGAACCGTTCTCGAGAAGAACCGACATGTGGAGGGAGATTTACGTCGTGAGATTCTTGGAAACATTAAGCGGCTAAAGGACATTGGTTCTTACCGTGGTGAACGTCACACAAAGCGTCTTCCGCTACGTGGTCAGCGAACAAAGACCAATAGCCGCACCATGCGCGGAAATGTACGAAAGACGGCAAGTAGTGGTCGACGAACCGTCGCAAAGAAATAGTCTATGGCTGCAAACAAGAAATCAGTAAAGTCACGCGCTAAAAAGAAGGTCGCACGTCAAGTTCCTCACGGACAGGCGCACATTCACTCTTCTTACAACAACACGATCATTACGATCGCCGACTTGAACGGAAACGCGCTCGCTTGGTCCAGTTCTGGACATCTTGGATTCAAAGGTCCAAAGAAATCTACTCCCTACGCTGCCTCACAGGTCGCAGAAGACGTTGTTAAGAAAGCATCTGCTTATGGCGTCAAGGAAGTCAATGTCTCTGTTAATGGAATTGGTTCAGGACGAGATTCCGCTGTTCGAACATTGAACACGTCGGGTCTCTCAATTCTCTCTGTCACGGATGTAACGCCAACACCGCACAACGGATGTCGCGCGCCAAAACCACGACGCCTCTAGCCTATGGCCATCAAGAAAAAATTAGGAAAATTGAGCCGACGAGAAGGTATTCCATTGTCACCAAGTGTGAGTATCGCCAAGGTCATGCAACGCCGACCTTATGGTCCTGGCATGCATGGCCCAAAGCAAACACGCAAGCGTGTTTCTACCTACGGCCTTCAATTGCGTGAGAAGCAGAAAGCAAAACTTCTGTACGATCTCCGAGAAAAGCAATTCCGCAACTATTACAAGAAAGCAATCCGCACGGATGGTGACACAGGAGTGATCCTTATTCGCCTCCTTGAGTTGCGACTTGAAAACGTTGTTCTCAAAATGGGTTTTGCAAAGACACGTCAACAGGCACGTCAATTGGTTAGCCATAAATACTTTACGGTGAACGGGATTCCCGTCAACATCCGATCGTACAAGGTAAAATCAGGAGACATTGTCGCGTTCAAGGATACAAAGAAAGACAAGAAAATCATGCCCGACTTACTCGTGCATGCAGAAACAGTTACGGTTCCTAGCTGGTTGTCAGTAGATGTCAAAAAGGGTTCTGGACAGGTTTTGAGTGAGCCAGAGGGGGACGATCTCAACCAACCATTCGATCCAACACTCATCATTGAGTTCTACTCACGCTAAGCTTTCTCTATGGACACATTTGTCTATCCATCAACCATCGCGTACGTTCCCGGTGAACAGCCGCACAGTGCAACCCTTACGATCGAGCCGCTGTTTCATGGGTACGGAACCACGATTGGAAATGCCCTACGCCGCGTTCTTCTTTCCTCGCTTCCAGGTGGAGCGTTGACAGGAGTCAAGATCGCAGGAGTTTCACACGAGTTTACAACCATGAATGGCGTTAAAGAGGATGGCGTCGAGATTCGCATGAATCTCAAACAGGTTGCGCTTAAAGTGTTTAGTGACACACCCGTACGACTGAGCCTCTCAAAGAAAGGAAAAGGACCCGTAACGGCTGCGGATTTTGCGGCAAATGCGGATGTAGAGATTGTGAATCCAGAAGCGGTTATTGCAACACTCACGGATGACACAACAACGTTCGAGCTAGAAGTACTTGCAGAAACTGGTTACGGTTATGTGCCAACAGAGGAACGTTCAAGCGAAGAGACAGAAGTAGGTTGGATCAAGCTTGATGCCCTCTACAGCCCGGTAAAAGCGATTGCATTCCGCGTGGAACCTGTTCGTATCGGTGAAATTACAAACTACGATCGCGTGGTTCTCGATATTGAGACCAACGGCGTGATCTCGCCAGAAGAGGCCGTAAAGGCGTCTACGGAGATTTTGATGAAGCACTTCTCATTGTTGACTGGAGATTCCTCCGCAGCCATTGAGACAGGAGCTGACAACGAATAAGTATATGCGACATCGCAACACGACGAAAACATTGGGACGAAAGAAAGCTTCTCGTGAAGCGATGCTTCGTAATCTCGCAACAAGCATTGTGTTACACGAGACAGTGCGTACAACTTCTGCAAAAGCAAGCGTTGTACGTCCAATTGTAGAAAAAGCAGTGACTCGCGGGAAAGAAAGCACCCTTCACGCACGACGAGAGCTTATGAAGCTCTTTATGACAGAAGGGGCTGTGAATAAGGTTCTCGAGATCATTGGACCTCGATACGCAACACGGCCAGGAGGTTACACACGTATTACAAAGATCGGAAGTCGTCTTGGAGATGGCGCCGAAATGGTAGAGATCTCATTTGTGTAATATGAAAACGGTAGAACGAACAACTCATACCATCGACGCCTCGGGAAAAGCTCCAGGTCGTCTTGCTGCAGAAATTTCCATCCTTCTACAAGGGAAGAATCGTACCGACTATGTCCCAAACTGGGATAAAGGCGAGATCGTAAATGTGGAACATGCAAAAATGATGAAGATCACTGGAAACAAGATGACGGATAAGATCTATTATCGTCACTCTGGACATCCAGGTGGACTCAAGCAGCAGAAACTTATGGACGTGTTCGCAGCAGATCCAGGAGAGGTCTTGCGACGCGCTGTATTGCGTATGCTGCCTAAGAATCGACTCCGCACGGAACGAATGAAACGATTGACCATCAAGTAATATGGCGGAAGAAAACAAGTATATTTACGGATTGGGACGTCGAAAGTGTGCGATTGCACAGGTACGCGTCTATCCAAAAGGAAAAGGAGCGTTTACGATCAATGGCCGAGAGATGAAGGATTATCTTCCTGTATTTACCTGGCAAGAACGTGTAAACCTCGCACTCGACAAGGCAGGATTGAAGGATATCGCAGATATCAGTGTCCGCGTCCTTGGAGGTGGAACCCGAGCCCAGGCAGATGCTATCTCGCTTGGAATCGCTCGTGCGCTTATCAAAATGGATGCGGATCTTCGTGCGACATTAAAGCCAGAAGGTTTGCTTTCACGAGATGCGCGTGTTAAAGAACGAAAGAAATTTGGACTCAAGAAGGCCCGCAAAGCCCCACAGTGGTCAAAGCGATAACAAAAACTGCCTTCGGGCAGTTTTTTGCTAGCTCATTTACTCAGAGTTCGGTACGATAGAGCCAATCAGAAACAACCATGAGTCAACTTGCCAAAAATACTGCTTATCTTACTGCCGCATCGATTGGTCAAAAGATTGTCGCTTTTTTTTATTTTGCCGTCATTGCTCGCATGGTTGGGGTGGAGTTTACAGGGAAGTACTTCTTGGCACTGTCCCTCACGACTATGGTCGGTGTGATTGCCGATTTTGGTCTTACTTCTGTCCTTATTCGCGATATTGCCAAACGTCCAGATGAGCAAGAAGGACTCTTGGCGCACGTGATTGGCCTCAAACTAGGGCTAAGTCTCTTGGCAGTTGCAATTGTTGTGGCACTCTCGTTTGCACTTGGATACGACGAGCTCACACGGACACTCATGTACACCGCGAGCCTCGTAATGGTCCTAGATACCTTTCACCTTACCTTTTACGGCGTATTTAGAGGTCACCACCGGCTCGGAACAGAATCAATTGGTATATTTATTGGGCAACTCGTAACGCTTCTTATTGGAGTCGTGAGCTTGATTATCTCACCAAATCTCCTCTTTCTTATTGTTGCCTTAATTGGCGGAAGTCTTTGGAACGTCCTTTTTGCTGCCACGCGTCTGTCTCGCATGGGGATTCATCCATTTAGACTCTCGTTTAGTCGTCAAAAAGCTAAACGATTATTGCGTGTTGCGCTTCCGTTTGCGCTCGCAGCTATTTTTGTAAAGGTCTATTCTACAGCAGACTCGATTTTGTTAGAACGGTTTTTGGGCGATGAAGGTGTAGGGCTCTACAGTATTGCCTACAAACTCACGTATGCGTTCCAGTTCCTTCCAATGGCATTCGTGGCCGCGCTTTATCCAACGCTCAGTACACTTGTCCATAAAAAAGACACAGAGCAACTTACCAGTGTGTTTCACTCGGCGCTTTGGTATATGTCTCTTCTTGCGGTGCCAGTGGTCTTTGGTATTGCAACAACGGCGGACCTGATTGTGCCACTTGTCTACGGGTCAGCCTACTTTGGATCGATTTTACCGTTGCAACTTCTCGTATTTGTTCTTCTCTTTATTTTCCTCGATTTTCCCATTGGTTCACTTTTAAATGCCGATGATCGACAAGGGACAAAAACGTTGATTATGTTTTGGACAATGATTATTAATGTCGTCGCCAACATCGTTTTGATCCCACGATTAGGCATTCTAGGTGCGAGTACCGCCGCGCTTTTAAGTTTTGCCTTCATGTTTATTGTCGGGCTTTTTGCTGTTCGTAAAACACTTCGTCTCGAAGCACGATCGATCCTTGCACGTATTGGGCCCGTACTTTTGTCTGGTCTTTGTATGGCTACCGTTGTTTTGAGCACAAAACCCGTTCTTGGCATTCTTACGATTCCACTCGGAGGCGCTGTCTACGTGACTTGTCTATTTCTTTTCCGATCCGTCAGCCTTGAATCATTTCGGAACGTAAAACGTGGAATGATCGTATGAAATTTCTTACCATTACAATCGACTATCTTCCAATGCCAGGCGGCGTTGCACGCTATATTGATACATTTTGCGAGGCTTTTGGATCGAGCATGCACGTTGTTGCAGATATTGGTGACGTTCAAACGTCTGTTTGTGACAAAACGTTTAGCGTGGAGTACAGGCAATTCATGCAACAAAAATGGCCACGCTGGATGGGAGCCGTGCACGAACTAGCCAAGCGTGATGTTGACCTTATATTTACCCATCACGTCTTACCGCTTGGCATCGCTTGCTTAATGAATAAGCGTCGCACAAACACCGAGTACGTTGTGGTCCTTCATGGGATGGATTTTGACCTGGCCACACGTAATATGTGGAAACGATGGATCACACGACAGGTGCTTCGAGAGGCGCGCGCGGTCGTGACAAATACACACGCTCTTGCACAGCGAGTAGAACGTTTTGTTCATGTAGAGCCCCTTGTTGTGCACCCACAGCCCTACGTCCAAGCAGCGAAATCAATCTCTTCAAACACATTCAGCATTGTGTCCGTTGGTCGTCTTGTAGAACGGAAGGGGATACAGCGTGTCCTCAATGCTCTTACGTTGATTCCACACCTCCACGATCAACTGCATTATTCTATTCTAGGCGGAGACGGTCCATTCAAACAAGAACTCGAGCGTATGATCATTGATCTTGGAATGGAGGATCTTGTGACGCTGACGGTTGATCCAACGGATGAGCAAATCCAGTATGCGTATAAAACGAGTCAACTATTTGTCTTACCGACCGTCACGACAGCGCTTGATCGTGAAGGATTTGGAATTGTCTATCACGAAGCAGCGCAATTTGGTATCCCTTCAATTGCTTCCAATATCCCCGGCGTCGACGAAGCAGTGATTAACGGTCAGACGGGCATTTTGGTCAATTCAGATCAAGAACTTATCGACGCCATGACAACGCTATTCCATAATGAGGAATTACGAAAAACACTAGGAGATAACGCACGCGAGCACGTAAGAACCTCACGTGCTATGATTGAAGACCTGAAGCAAAACCTCGGCCTGTGATTTCTGTCATTATTCCAACCTATAATCATGCAAGTTCGCTTGGAGAGACGATTGAGTCCGTCCTTAAACAGGAGGGGATAGCGTTTGAACTCATTGTTGTAAACGACGGATCAACAGATGAAACGAGTGAGTTACTTGCCGCCTATGAAGATCGACCGAACATAACGGTTATTCATCAAAAGAACAAAGGGAGAAATCCTGCACGCAACCGTGGATTTTTGGAGGCAAAAGGAGATCAACTCATTTTTTTGGACGCAGATGCAGACCTGGACCCCGACACGCTTGTTCGACTCTCGCATGCGCTAATAGCCTCAGACGCAGCGTTTTCTTACGGAGATTTTCGCTATGGTTTCAAGCATTTTATTACAGGCCCTTTTGATGCGGATCGTCTGCGAAAAATGAATTTTGTGCACGTGTCAGCATTGATCAAACGATCGAATTTTCCTGGTTTTGACGACGCAATATTACGTTTTCAAGACTGGGATCTTTGGCTGACAATCACCGAACAAGGGGGACACGGGCTCTACGTACCGGGAGAATCTATGCGATTTTCTACGCAGGAGAAGGGAATTTCTTCTTGGATGCCCAAAGCTTGGTACCACGCCCCATGGAAGTGGCTTCCTTGGATTCGTTCGCGCGTACAGGCCTACGAGGCGGCAAGACGTATTATTCAGGCAAAGCATCATCTCATTTGATCGCATTCTATGTCCTTTCTTGATCAATTTTCTGGAAAAGCGTTCTTATGGACCGTTGCGGGACTCCTGTGTTTGGATGTTCTGTCCTTTTTTGTCCTTCATACAGCCGCTGAACCAATCCTATTTAGTCTCTTTGTTGTGTGTGCCATTGGCGTAAGTGTCTGGAAGCCCGAGTGGCTGTTTCCGATTGCCATGGCCGAGATTATTTCTACGTCTAACGGTCACAGCCTCAATGTTGAGCTTGCGGGTATTAGTATTGGTCTTCGTATTGCATTATTTGGCGTGCTCATGGTCGCGACGCTGATTCACTTGTCGCGCACAAGGAGAAACCCCATTCCAGAACGCTATCGTCTCCCTGTAATCCTGCTTGTTGGCTTAATGCTATATGGTGTCATTCGCGGCCTGCTCTCCGGATATGATCTGCGCATTCTGTATCTTGATGCTAACGGATACCTGGCAATTGGCTATCTCTTGGCGGCGTTTGTGTGGGTACAAGACGCGCGTTCTCGCAAGCGACTCATGCAGCTCGCGGGCGCCGGCGTTGTCGTTATTACGTTTAAAACCCTCCTTTTCTTATTCGTATTTGGTCACCTTCACCCAAAAACTCTAAATCCGCTCTACACATGGATTCGTGACACGCGGCTTGGCGAGATTACGCTACAAATGGGAAATGTGTACCGCATTTTCTTACAATCACAATGGTTTCTTGTTCCGGCGCTTTTTGTGTCGGCAAGCTACATGCTCCTTGCAGAAAAAACACGTGAGAACGGCGTGCGTTACGTCCATCTAGTTGTGTTTGCAGCGATCGTCGCGAGTTTGTCTCGCACGTTCTGGCTTGCACTTGCATGTGCAATTCTCCTATTTGTTGTTTATATCGTTTGGCAAAAAGGATGGCGCACCCTCGCGTCTCGTGTCCCAGACCTCGTCATTACAAAGATTGGAGCCGTAGCACTGTTGTGGATAATTATTGCGGTTCCTATTTTTCAGACCACTGGTACAAGCATCTTTGGATCGCTACTGCGATCACGCGCAACCGGCACAGACGACATTGCATTGGACAGTCGTCGCAAGCTTTTAGGACCGCTTCTCACAAGTATCGCGCAAGAGCCCCTCATGGGCCACGGGCTTGGAACGCAAGTTGTCTATGAGACGTCGGATCAACGCTACATTGACGGGCAGGGAACCAATATCGTCTCCTCCTATGTGTTTGAATGGGGCTGGCTTGATTTGCTTGTGAAGTTTGGCTTGTTGGGCACAGGAATCTTGTTGTATGTCTTCTATGCCATCGCCGCAGACCTGTGGCACGCCTCTCGCGAGGACCGTGCACACACTTGGCTCTATATGGCATTGTTCTTCTCTTTTATTGCATTACTAATTGCGCACATGTTCTCTCCCTATTTGAATCACCCAATCGGGTGGGGGATGATCGCTATTATCGTGGCTCTTGTTCCACGCACAAATCCAGCCGCTCGACAACGGACAAAGGACATAAAGGCTATGCCTGTCTTGCGACCAATGAAGCAACTCACCACACGTCATCACTAGTATGTTGTTTGATCTTGTTGAATCTATAATAGAAAAGGTGGACTGGGAAGACGCCTCGATTAATGTCGACATGGCGTGGAGAAAGGTCGACGAGCTATTTGGTACGGACACTTACCCAAATCCGTAATGTTGTATACTAACGATACGCTCAAATACGCACGCTAACCGTAAGATCCGTCTATGTCACGCCGATGGATTTATTGTCGTCACTCCAGAATATAATCACGGATACCCTGGGGAGCTTAAACTCATGATGGATCAAGCCTACGAGGAATATCGTCGTAAACCTGTAGCAGTAGTAGGCGTATCCAATGGACCATTTGGCGGAGCGCGCGTTGCGGATCTTCTGCGGCCAACACTTACCGCCTACAACCTCGTTGTCAGCAACAAAACCGCGTATTTTCCAAATGTAACTCGTGCAATGAAGTTGACAGCAGATAAAGATGGGGAGCGATTGTCCGGCATGATAACAGATGTCGCCTGGTTCTCTCAAGTATTAAAAGACGCACAAAAATAATTTATGAAGCTACAAGAAAAAAAAGAAGAGCTTGCCGCCATTCAGGCAGAAGCTTCAACAAAAATTGCAGGATACGTCCTTGCGTCGTTTGGACTCGTGGCAGGTCTTGCGTGGAATGAGGCGATTAAAGCACTCATTGAGCAAATATTTCCATCACCCTCTGATTCTATTTTGGCAAAATTGATCTACGCAGTCGTGGTGACAATTTTTGTGATTGCCGTCACTATCGTTGTGACACGCATTACACGTCGTAAAAGTTAGTATGAAGCCATTCTTTATTGGAATACTTGCGTTGCTGCTTGTAGGTGCTGGATGTCAGCCAAATCCCAACAAATATGTCAACGAGGCAACTGTATGGGTAGAAACAACAGCGCCTACGTATCTTTTTGACGGACACGATTTGCAACTTAAGGAGGCGATTCAGGGCGGGTGTTCGTCTTGCTGGGATGTGTATTTGGATTTTGAATCCAACAGCGCAGGGTTTGGCGACCGAACAGACCAAGTCTCTGCGCAGGTCATCACCACCCACACTATGCGCATTCGCTTTTTACAAGGGGAGATGATTGAGGCGATCACGGATCAAATCTACGACGAGCAGAACGCAAAAAAATTGGAATCCATTTTTATTACCGAACCTGAAGTGTAAGACCCTTTTGTGTCTTTGCAACATCCGTCCCGAGGGCGGGTGTTTTGCTTTCAAATTGAAGTTCATCTAATACGAGTTGACCGATAGACGTAAGGCCATTTGTGGTTGTGAGCACAATCGCCTCGTCGCGCGTTGCATCTACATGCGCCTTAAGGATTTTGATCCGCTGCCAACCCTTTGGCGTTTCTACCTCCGTCCATGTACCGGGCCAGGGCGTGTAGGCTCGCACCTGACGTTCCGTATACGCAAAACCTCGTTGCCAGTCAATACGTGCATCGTCTCGTGAGAGCATTTTGCAAAACGTGGCTGCCTCGTGATCTTGGTCTTGTGGGGTGAGGATTCCTTGAATCCAGTCGTTTGCAACATCTGGTAATCGTTGCGCACCCTGATTCATGAGTTCTGGCAGCAATTCCTGGGTTGTTTTAGAGTCCACAGGTAGCTCTGACACGTCCAAAATGGGCCCGTGATCCATCTTTGCGTCCATGACCATAATACACACCCCTGTAAGCGTGTCTCCCGCTAAAATGGTCGCAGGCACAGGTGCTGCTCCTCGCCAACGCGGGAGGAGGGAAGGGTGGATATTGAGCGTTCCATACGGCGGTAAGTCGACGATTGATTGCGGCAAAATCTGACCAAACGCCACCACTACGTGCAGGTCGGCAGCAATCTCGGTAAGCTCTGGCTCGATCTCCTTAGCCTTGGTTGGGGTGAGAACACGGATTCCAAGTGTACCGGCAAGCGCATGGATGGGTGATGTTTGAATGGTTGCGCTGCGACCGACAGGTTTTGGTGGCTGCGTAACAACGGCGACAACCTCAAAACGCGCGTCGTCCACCAACGCTTGTAATCCGTAAGTTGATACCTCCGGCGTTCCGAAGTAAACGATTTTAACCATAGGTTATTTGATTTTGAGATAGGTCAATATCGCAATCGCCGCTATGACCAAAGTAAGGACCGCGATCGCAACCGTAAGCTTGAACATTGCTTTGTTTAATTGACTTGATCGCTCATTCGAGGTCGTGAGCTCTTTCAAAATTCCTCGAACTGCAACATTATCAGTTGTTTCTTGTTGTTGACCGAATGACATACCCTAAACAACCACATCCCCACCGTGGGTGAAGGAGGTGACTTTGTCGATAAATAAAATGCCATCCAAATGATCAATTTCATGTTGGAACACCACCGCCATGATATTTTTAAGCTCCAAGGTTACGGGGAGGCCATCGATTGTACGCGCTTTAACTTTTACTTTTTTGTGACGTTCCACCATGCCATAAATCCCAGGCACAGACAAACATCCCTCCTCAAATGATATTTTTGAGAGTGATCTGGAGACAATCTTTGGATTCACAAACACCGTAGGACCCGTGTCGTCCAAATCCACGACAATAATTCGGTCATGAACGCCTACCTGCGGCGAGGCAATGCCAATGCCGTTATCTTCCTTCATGGCCCCTTTCAATTCCTCGCCAAAGGCTACAAGTTCCTCGGTACCAAAACGCGCCTCATCCACGAGGAGAGATTTTTTGCGTAACTCTGGATTTGGGTTAGTGAGAACGGTCATACAAAACATCATTATCTCTTTTACTCCATGCTATCAGGAGAAACGAACATATCGCAAGATGGCGGCCATGTCAACCATTCCGGGATGTACCCGTTTGGTTCAGTTCGCAACACTAACTCTTGCCCAGAACCGGCACCTGCGTGCTGCACACGGTAGGATTCAATTAGTTCGCGCGAGCCTTGATCCTTTGCACGCACCACATGGAAGTCGCCAAAAGGAGGATAGTGCAGAGTTTTTCGCATATGCAGCTCTTCCGATCGAATCACCGTTGTGGGACCTAACATTTCCTCCACTACGTGTGGCTCACGAGCCTGAATCAGACAAGGAGCATGCGCCGACGCCGCAAAGGAGACCAATCGACGTAACTCCCGCGTGGCCTGTTCTAAGGATCGAAACCCACGATAAATAAGATTATGCTCAGGACGCAACACAATAAGTCCCGCCATATGCGGTTCCAAATAATCCCATTGAAACAATAATGTCCGTGTAACGATCACGATTCCATTTGCCGGGATATTCGTCTGTGCGTTGACTACGTGCACAAACTTATCTGGAAATTCTTTGCGAACCAACTGTGCGAGTGCCTCTACACCAACATAAGCGTCATTATCGGCACGTTGTAGTCGATTGTAAAAAATAACGAGAGGGGCATTTGTCGTGTCCGTTGTGCGAATGAGCGTCAAGGCCTCGATGGATAGCAAATAATGGTCCGACAAGCGCGCACCTGTCTGCATATCAACAATCTGTACATCTGGCGTCTTCCAAACATCAAGCGTAACATCTCCGTCCTCCACGCGAGGGAACACGTCTATCTCTACGGTGGCGTTACTATGTGTATCGCGTCTCGTCGCAAGACACCATCGCGCATCATAATGCGGATTTTGATCCCACTGTGCAAAATCATCTTCACCCGACCCTAACATAACAATACGCGTCGACGCGTGCGGGGGAACGAGTGCGCCGGACCGCGTAGAAATAATCAGTCGACAGGTTCCTTCACGCAGAGCGCACCAAGACTCATAGGCCTCCGTCTTAGATTGTTTGGCGAGAAACAATTTACAGTCTTCTGTAACGATTGTACCGACACGCAACACCGCTTCGGCCATGTGAACATCCGGCACCAATACAAAAAGTGGATCCGTCGTTGTTTTTAAAAGTGCGAGCACAAGCCCTAGCCCTACTCGATCGTTTGGCAGGCAAAGACAGGAATGATGAGACTCAGTTACCGTCGTGAGACAGGTCTTGAGAGTCAATGCCTCTTGTGGCGTAATACCAAACGAACCCCTTTCAATCACCGGCCGCGATTTGTGAATAAAGCGTTTGGGTGGCAAAGGGATAGCGGCAAACAAAATACTTGATAGTGATTGATACGTGCGAACGGCAAGGCGTTGATAAAAATGCACGTCTTCTGTGGAGAGAGCAGGGATCGATAAAATTTTTGTTAAAAAAGCCACACGAGAAAACTCGGACACGTCCATGATAGCCGTCACAATACCGATCACGGGCGTATTGCGCAACGGAACCTCAACAAAAGATCCCACGTCCACCGTGAGATCCTCCGGAATTTGATAGTCATAGGGCTCCACGGAGCGCGGAAACCGACGGATTGGTGCGACCTTACAGTACATTCTGGACTATTTTATGTGTGCAACTATTGTGAGGTATCCAACCCCAAGTGGGTGCTCGTAGGCACGCTCTTCAAAACGACATTCGGTTGTATCAAGGATCCCCCAGAACAAGCGAATGGCATCAAGTTCTTGTCCGCCAATTTCCTCCAGTTCTTTTGTTGTTGGTTTTAACAAGGGAAGAGAGTTGCCATCAACCAGCGCGGTTCGAATAGATTCATCAAACATCGCTGCATGCGGATGAACTCCACCAAGGGAAAGCTCCGACAAACGCTGAGAGAGCTCCGCCACCGCCAACACGGCCACACGTTTTGTGCTGTCATCAATCGCACGTCGAATCACCTCGCCTAACCCAACGATCGCACGCGGTTCATCTACCGGAGCCGTGAGCGGCAAAACACGCATGCCCTGGACGTACTCCTTTAACAACACGAGTGGCACGGATGTAGCATGGTCGAGTGTCTCGTTTGTGGTCATTGTGGAGTGGTAATCCGAATGGCGAACGGCGCGTTGGATCTTGTCGGCAAGGCGCATGTCTGGCGGAAAAATAACATCGTCCCGCAGGTCGCCAAACTCCTTTAAACTTGCAACGTTTGGGTCATGCAATGCGATACCAAGCGCCCGCTCATAGCGTTCACCATGAATCGTTAATAAAACAAGGGTGTCGATATTGAGTGCCATTAGATCCTCTCCAACTGACTTAATGGCATGAATCGTATCCTTCAAAACATCCGTTTGACTTTGTTTTAACCCCTCAATGGCAAAGGGTGGGTGGGGAATAATGGCTGCGTAATTCAACATACTACTGCGTAATACTAAGTAACATTCCCGGCGCATGTACCTCTACGGAAGCGGGTGTTGTTCGAATAATATGTTCCCACTTGTAGCCAAGCCCCAAGAACGTGTCCTCACTAATGATTGGTCGGCGCTTGCCGTCTGAGATCACATATACCGTTGGGTTACCGTCTACCATCACCAGTGTGCCATCGGGAAATGTAATAGCCGCGCCCTCCGAATAACTTGCAAGTTCCTCAATCGTTGATGGACGTACACGCCAGCTCGCATAGCGTGCTTTAAGGATATCCTCGGATACAATGGCATGACGGACACCGTTCAATACATAGAAAAGGGATTTTGTTTCCGGATGTTGTAACACGGCCCCTTGCGGATACGCCGTGTCGTAAGAGATAGATGTGCCCATTTGATAATCCGCAAGGTCCGCCTCCTGTGCGTCAATTACTTCCTCTGGTGCATAGCCAAATCGCGCAATATCGCTCAGTGAGATAAACCGTCGTTTTGAATCATTAACGAGCAAATAGACATCACCCGTTTCAACACGCACCAGTGAGTAATTTGGGAACGCAATTGCCTTACCTTCCTCGTACGCCAAAATCGTACCGTGATCCACCTCGATCACGGAGGCCGGATCGTAAAACGACGCTAAAATGGCCTGACTTGCAATGTGTCGACGTCGGCCGAACTTAATCAACCATATTGATCCATCCTGAATATCTCGCAACAGTGTACCGGACGGATAATCCGCCGTATCAAACCACGTGTTCCAAATCCGCCAAAAGTTTTGGTTTCCCTCAATATGAGGCGTATAGGTATAGAGAGCCGCAGTGGCGTTGTTGACCGGAGTGACTGTGCGACCGTCGATTGTTGTCTCACGGCCAGGTGCTAATCGTGTCTGTGTTTCGCCGAGCTCCTCCAACGCAGGTAAATACCCTAGTCGAAACTGTTGCGCCATACTGTCTACTTGCTTTGCAAATCCCTTGTAGCGAGAGACACCGCTCGCATTTACATTACACGCGTCACACACGGCATACCCTGTAGCCCAATCGTATTGACCTTGTTTCGGCGTGGGATCCGTCACAAGTGATTGCTCCTTTTGCAGCATGACGAGCAAAAAGCGTGGATTCAACAAAAATTCTTGTGACACGCGATAAATAATATCTGACGCGCGTTTAGAAACGCCGTCCAAATCTTGGGCGACATAGCTTCCAAGCGCACCACGTTTGTCTACTAAAAATGCTTGCACGGCGTCTAACGACATAACACTCTTATTGGTCATGTCACGATCGGAAATAATAAAATTGGGATCAAACTCGGCTGCAGACACGCTTAATACAGGCGTGAGCAGGATCGCACATAAGACCCCGAGTGTTCTAAAAGATTTCTTCTCTTTGGATTGGCTCATGGCGTTATTCTACCAGATATCAAATTTGCAAGAAAGAACGAACGTTTATTGACAAGTGGGAGGAAATCGCATACGTTAGGGCAGAAGGAGGTGCGCATGCCACCAACGTCAGTAATTCGGATATGGGATGGGAACGGACGTCAGCTCATGTTGTGCATGGACAAGCCGGGAGAGGTCTCTCTGGCCCGCGATTTCCGATCGGACTGTATTGATCCGCTCACGGTCCAGGGTCGGCTCACGGCGCAGCTAGGGATGCTGGCTTACGGGCCAGAACAGCACGGCACTCGCAAGTTCTTCAAGGACGCCGCGGGGCAGTGGACGGCGTTCCGGGACACGTTCAAGCTGCCGGACGACGGAACCCTGAACGACTGGTACAAGAACGTCCACAGGATCATCCTGGAATTCGTGCGTGGCGAGATTGATCTACTGGGGCTTTTTGCACAACTCAAAGCTCTTGGAGAGGTGATCGGCCTCACCATGAAGCTGGAAGTACACGACCTGCGCTGAGCCTCTGCTCGGCGCACAATTTTTTTCTCCACGTTTGGGTGTATACTGCCCCTACTATGACATTCAACGATTATCAAACAACAGCGCGCACAACGGCCATTTACCCTGATTTAGGATCAAATTACGTCTACCCAACCCTCGGCCTCGTAGGAGAAGCGGGTGAGGTGGCAGAAAAGGTAAAAAAAATCCTCAGAGGCGGGGAAGAGATGACGGACGAACAGCAACAAGAAATCGTAAAGGAACTGGGAGACGTCCTTTGGTACATTTCTAACCTAGCCACGGAGCTCAACATAACATTAGACGAACTCGCCGACCGTAATTTACAAAAACTTCTCTCCCGCAAAGATCGCGGCGTCTTGCATGGAAACGGAGATAATCGATAGCAAAAGAAGGCTCTCAGGCCTTCTTTTTTGTTACCGTGAATGATAGTGCGTTGGTTTTAACGTCTATTTTAATAGTGTGATCTTCTTCTACCTCCTGATTGATAATCATCATAGAGAGGGGGTTTAGGATCTGGTCTTGAATCACGCGTTTGAGCGGACGTGCACCGTAGAGCGGGTCATAACCTGCATCCGCCAAATAAGTCTTTGCCTTATCGCTCACTTCCAACGTCAGCCCCTGTAACTCTACACGTTCTGCGACGCGCGCAACCTGCAGATCCACGATTTTACGAATCTCCTTTTTCCCGAGTGAGTGGAAAATAATAATGTCGTCGATTCGGTTGAGAAATTCTGGTCGGAACTGCTGTTTTATAAGGTGCATGATTTTTTCGTGCAATTCCGTGTCCTGACGTGACGTTGCCGTATCTGCCACTGTGTCGCTCTCTCCGTTAAAGCCAATCGTGCTACGCGTACCGGAATCGAGAATAATGTCTGATCCAATGTTGGACGTCATGACAATCACGGTGTTTTTGAAGTTGATCTTTCGCCCCTTGGTGTCCGTTACATGCCCATCATCCAAAATTTGCAACATGATATTAAAAACGTCCGGATGAGCTTTCTCAATCTCATCAAACAGCACAACAGAGTAGGGGTGTCGACGAATTTTCTCCGTGAGCTGACCAGATTCATCATGTCCAACATACCCTGGAGGCGATCCAATCATCTTAGAGATGGAGTGCTTCTCCATGTACTCCGACATGTCTACGCGTACAATGCTCGACTCGTCGTCAAACATAAACTCGGCAAGCGCCTTAGCCAGCTCCGTTTTTCCAACACCCGTCGGCCCCAAAAAGATAAAACTTCCAATAGGCCTATTTTCCTCGGAGATTCCCGCACGGGATCGTCGCAATGCGTTAGAGACTGCATGCACCGCCTCACCCTGACCAATCACACGATGTGCCAGGTTATCCTCCATGTTGGAGAGCTTTTCCATTTCGCTTTTGAGCATTTTTGATACAGGTACGCCCGTCCAGTTTGACACAACGCGTGCAACATCTTCCTCTGTTACTTCCTCTTTAAGCAGCCCGCGCTCTGTTTGCAATAGCTTAAGACGCTCCTGGTGCTCATACATTTCTTTCTCAAGTTCCGGAATGCGACCATAGCGAATCTCGGCCACTTTTTGCAAATCGCCTCGACGTTCCTCAATCTCCGCCTCGGCGCGCAATGCATCGATACGCTTAGACAAATCACGAATAGATGTAATCTGATCCTTCTCCGCCGTCCAACGCAATTCAAGTTCATTCACACTTTCCGCAAGCTCGTTGATCTCTTTATCCACAATCCCGAGCCGTTCCTTGGCTTTTTTATCACTCTCCAACTCCAATGCCGCCTTCTCAATCTCCAAACGCTTCATGTCATTTTTGAGTGTATTCAACTCCTCCGGCATGCTGTCGATATCCATACGAAGAGCAGAACCTGCCTCGTCGATCAAATCAACAGCTTTATCTGGCAAAAATCGATCTGTAATATAGCGCTGCGACAAATCAACCGCCGACACGATCGCCGCGTCTGTAATACGAATTCCATGATGGAGCTCATACTTATCCTTAATACCACGCAAAATAGCAATCGCATCTTCACGATCCGGTTCCTCTACCATGATTGGCTGGAATCGACGCTCAAGTGCTGGGTCTTTCTCGATGTATTTTTGATACTCCTTCAGCGTTGTTGCACCAACCGCCTTAAGTTGGCCGCGTGCGAGTGCGGGTTTGAGAATATTTGCAGCGTCTAATCCACCACCTTCGCCAGAGGCGCCAGCACCCACAAGAGTATGTAGCTCATCGACAAACAAAATATACTTGCCGGACGCGTCGTCAATTTCTCGGATAATCGACTTTAATCGATCTTCAAACTCTCCTCGATACTTGGTTCCCGCAACAAGTGCGCCAATGTCTAAACTGATCAATTCCTTCCCTGCAAGGCTTTCTGGAACATCGTTTGCAATAATGCGTTGTGCGAGTGCCTCTACGATGGCCGTTTTTCCGGTTCCTGCTTCTCCAATGAGCACCGGATTATTTTTGATACGACGTGACAATACCTGCATAACGCGTCGAATCTCTTCATCGCGGCCAATCACGGGATCTAATTTTTCCTCCCGAGCAAGATCCGTGAGGTTGATGGTATATTTTTCTAGCGCATCTACACCCGCCTCTGCGTCTGGCGAATCAATCTTCGTGGTTCCACGCAGCGCTTTTAATGTTTCAAAAACAGACGCGTCCGTCACCCCTTGCGCCGTCAAAATACGACCAACCGCTTTACTTGACGCAATCAACCCAAGAAAGAGATGCTCGGTAGAAATATAGGCGTCGCCAAATTCTCGGGCCGCCTGTTCTGCGTTTTGAAACGTACGTGCAAGCGCTTCCGCCAAAAATACCTGGCCTTGGGGCGCGTGTGGTGCTGTAACACGGGGAAGGGCCTTAAGCTCTCGCTCAATGTCTGCGCGGATAAGTGATAAATCGCATCCGAGTTTTTGCAACAACGATACAACAACGCTATCACCGTTAGAAACAAGCGCATAAAACAAATGCAACGGCTCCAATTGCTGTTGTCCTTGTTCCACGGCAAACGCATGCGCACGTTGAATCGCTTCCTGGGATTTTGTTGTGAAATTATTTGGTAGCATGGCGTGTAATTAGCACTCTCAATTCTAGACTGCTAGTCTGGTTTCGTCAAGCATTCGTGTGGACAAATCGTCCCTTTTGCGGCTACTATGGAGATAATCACTTCTGCTTATGGCTCGACTATTCCTAGCCCTCAACATCGGGGAGTCTGCAATTCCATCTTTTCGGGTTATTCAAGAAACGCTTAGGCGAGCAATACGAGACGAACGCGTGTGTTGGGTACCAGAACAGCAATTCCACATCACGCTTCAATATCTCGGAGACGTAAGTGAAGATTCTACAACGCAACTCGTACAGGCCTTGCAAATGTTACAGCTACCTCCGATCTCATTTACAACGTGGTCATTGGAGCTCCTGCCGCACACAAACACACCATTCTCTCTCACAATGAGACTTGCCGATCTTACGTCTGCCGCGTTTCAAACCTACACAGCGCTTTCTTTTGTTTTAAACGATCTTAGCCTGTCCGCAGTAGTCCGGCCTTGGAGACCCCACATCACACTTGCTCGCATGCGCTCCGAAACACGTCCATTCGCACTTGATCTTAAAACCATCCACAGCCCACAATTCACCTTTTGGGCGCATTCTCTCACGTTATTTGAATCCATCCCTGGTCCTGAGGTAAGATACGTCCCTCTTGCAACGATAGACCTTCAGCAATCATGAACACAGCACAGATAGATTTTTTCGATATACCTATTGATCGCCTCACACAACGGACGCTCGAATTGCGTTTGTCACAAGCACTCGACGAGCTAGGACAAGTACTCATCGCTACACCAAACCCAGAGATGTTGCTCGCAGCCCATCAGGACGAGGACATTGCTCGTATTCTTCGTCGAATGCATATGCGCATCCCAGATGGATTTGGTCTGTCACTATTATCTCGTCTCACGGGGCAGGGGACATTGCGACGTTTTCCGGGAGTAGACGTATTGCTTGATATTTGTCGGCTCGCAGGTCAGCGAAACATGCATCTCCTTATTATTGGCGGTTGGGGAGAAGACTCCGCACGCGCAAGTACGATCCTAGAAACAGCGTTTCCAGGGCTACGCGTCTCTTCCTTGAGCGATATGCGTATTCACTGGGACTTGGACGAGTGGAATCAACCAGGCGACTTACTGTCTCGTGTTCAACAACTCGCTCCAGACGTACTCGCAATCGCCCTTGGTGGAGCCGGATATTCGCGACAGGAACGATGGATCGTAGACCACGCGCCACAGTTTCCCTCCGTACGTGTCGCAATCGGTGTAGGCGGTGCTGTCGACATGATTTCCGGCCGTATAATGCGAGCACCAATTTGGATGCGTGCGATTGGTTTAGAGTGGCTTTGGCGCGTTTTGCGACAACCTAGCCGTATTCATCGAATTTACGACGCAGTTATCCGCTTTCCAATCGCTGCTATTTTGGATAGACTTACAGCGACCAGGGGCGATCGCTAGGCCCATGTTTAATTGTATTTGACTCGTTGAAACCCTATGAAAGAACGTACACGCTTCGCTCCAAGCCCAACGGGTCTCTTGCATATTGGTGGTGTTCGTACCGCTCTGTATGCCTACTTTCTTGCAAAACAGTCAGGAGGGGATTTTTTATTACGTATTGAGGACACAGATCAAGCGCGTTCTGTGGAAAATGGTGTTGAGAATATCATCGATACCCTACATAGGCTTGGTCTTGACCCCGACGAAGGCGTCTACCGACAAGGGAGTTCTCTTTCCGAACGTGGGGACTTTGGACCGTACGTACAATCCAAACGTCTTACTATTTACGCAAAATACGCGCAGCAACTCATCGCGGACGGTCATGCCTATCGTTGCTTCTGTGATCGTGATCGACTTGATGCCATGCGAAAAGAACAGCAAGCGAATAAAGAGCAGCCTAAGTATGATCGGCACTGTCTCCATGCATCCGATGCAGAGATCGAGCAGCACCTTAAGGTTAATACGCCTCACGTTATCCGACTCCACGTTCCGGAAGGGAAAACAGTGATTCACGACATTATTCGTGGTGATGTTACGTTCGACCACAAGGAAATAGACGATCAAGTGCTCCTAAAAACCGACGGGTTTCCAACGTATCACCTGGCCGTTGTTGTCGATGATCACCTTATGGAGATTACGACCGTTATTCGTGGTGAGGAATGGCTTTCTTCAACACCCAAACATCTTATGCTCTATACGATGTTGGGTTGGGAGGCGCCTCGTTTTGCGCATGTACCACTCTTATTAAATGCTGATCGCTCAAAGTTGAGCAAACGACAAGGAGATGTTGGCGCGGAACAGTATCTAGAGAAGGGCTACCTGGCAGAAACGCTCGTGAACTTTATTGCAACACTTGGATTTAATCCAACAGGGGATAGAGAGATCTATTCCTTAAAAGAGCTTATTGACTCGTTCGACCTTAAAAAGGTGAATAAGGGCGGGGCAGTTGTAAACTTCGAGAAACTTGATTGGATGAACAAGCAGTATCTTCAACAAATGAGTGGGGAAGGGCTCGCTGCGCACCTGCAGGATTTTGGTCTCGTCCTGGAACCTCAACAATACCGTTTTGCTGAGATAGAAAAAACACGCGCAGTAACACTTGTCGATCTCGTTGAGCGCGTGCGCGACCTTCTTCTTCCTCCAGATTACGAAGCCGCTCTATTGGTCTGGAAGGATTCTGACGCACAGGACGCCACCGAGATGCTTAAAGCAGCTATTGGCTATGTGAGATCATACGGGGATGTGCATATCCTTTCTGAATTTGAACTTTCTATGAAGGAATGGATTAAGGCACAAGATTTACAAACTGGCGCAATCTTGTGGCCAATGCGTATTGCGTTGTCCGGTAATAAGGTTTCCCCAAGTCCATTTGAACTCGTTTATGCCCTTGGGGCAGAGGAGTCCCTACGCCGTATGGAGATGGCCATTGTCTTACTACAAGGTTCTCGCTAACTATGCAGCAAGCGAATCTTTTCCAACGTTACGTCGTTTTCCCGATTCTTCTTGCGCTTTTTGCGACAAGTGCGTTTGTGGTAAGCGTCTCCGCAACAACAGTCGATCAACTCTCGACGGACATTGAGAACAAGCAAGCAGAAATTGACGGTATCCGCAATAAGATTGATCAGTTTCAGGATAAGATCGTTAAGGCTGAGCAACAACAAAAAAGCCTTTCAAACGAGCTCTCCATTTTAGAAAACCGCGTCAAAAAGACACAGCTCGACATTCAATCTGCGCAACTTTCGATCGACAAGGTAGAACTAGAGATCAACAAAACACGAGAGGAGATTGTAAGTGCGGAACAGCAAATCACAGAGGCACGCACAATGATCGGTATTGTCCTCAAAGAACTTTATCAGGTAGACGACGCAGGTCCTATTGAAGTTCTTTTTGGCCATGATGTATTTTCGGAGTTCTTTGATCAAGTACAATACCTAGAAACATTGCAAGAGGATCTATCCCTTACACTAGAACGCGTAAAGACGTTGAGTGCACAGTTGTCCGCACAACAAGAACAGCAAACGGAGCAAAAAGAGCGACTTGTCTCTATGCGGGAGGAATTACAAAAGACAAAACTACACCTAGAACAAGAGAAGGCCGCAAAGGATTCACTCCTAGCTGCTGCGGAGAATTCAGAGGCACAGTTTGGTGTGCTGCTTCGTGAGCTCAGTGAGGAGCGCCAATATATTCAGACACAAATTTTCCGATTGCAGGAGGAGGTTAATCGCAAAATTGACGAGGGAGATGAGCAAGCACAAGAGCTTATTGGACCGACAATTTTGTCCTGGCCCGTTACAGGCCCCGTCATCACGGCAACGTTTCACGACCCAACATATCCGTTCCGTCATCTCTTTGAGCATTCCGGACTCGACATGGCCGTTCCATACGGAACACAGCTACGAGCCGCCGCACCAGGATACGTCGCCTGGGCGCTCACAGGACGCAGCTATGGAAACTACATTATGATTATCCACGCTAACGGCGTGGCCACGCTCTACGCACATTTGTCGCAAATGGACGTAAGAGCCGATCAGTTTGTTGAGCGAGGCCAACCAATTGGTAAAACCGGTGGAATTCCAGGAACCCCTGGTGCAGGACTTTCAACGGGAGCACATCTACACTTTGAGGTTCGGGAGAATGGTATTCCCGTAAACCCTTATGAATATCTTATTAATCAATAAGTTCGTTTGTTTTAACGCTTAAAATTGACCTGTGTTGATTTGAGGGGTAGTAAGGCACGTTAATTTTTCTTTTGTAGTGACACGGGGCTTCAGATAACACAGGGGGAGAGAATATACGGTTCGATAGGGTATCAAAGCACTCATTCGAACAAGATCCCTTTAAACACAAGGAATCTGGATAGAAGACAGGCGAGGTGCAGCACCTCCTTGCGTGACGAAGCAGTTTGTTCTATGTGTCGCGCAATATACCTTTTACGACTCATGGGAGATTCGACTACGTATTCCTTGGTAGTCAATCTATATATACGTTAATGCTTCTATTGATTGCTTTCTTTTTAATACGTCCTACAGATTGTTATTATTGTATCCGATTAACGCGTTTCCATGCGCTGATGCATGTTCACATTGTACAGATAGCCAATTGTGACACGATAAAACATCCTCTCACAAATCTATGAAAATCAAAATTGACCTGTGTTGATTTGAGACGTCCCGGACTACCTTGAAAATATTTGCAGTTAAAATAAAAATATCTCCGTAGCGGAAATTCCTATTTGTATTTAGCAACTTCCCATATCTTAACGGTAAGTATGTGGCGATCTCATTCTGTGTAGTCCTCTACCCTCGCTCCCCTCCCTTGTACTTTGTGTCGTAAAATGTAGCAGACGGATTTGTCTAAAACAAAACGACCATGTGTTTATGGTCGTTTCTCTCTCAATTATGGCAGCCTACTTTTTACCGTGACACCCCGTAAATACCGCGTACACTCCAGAGACTCCAACAAGGATGTAAACGATCGTTTCTACAACCTCACTGAATGAGAAAATCCAGTTAACAAGGTTAAATCCAAAGCCTCCAACAAGACCCCAGTTAATAGCTCCAACGATGATTAATACCCAGGCGACCATCTGGATTCCTCCAGAATTCTTGCAACAACCCTTCATACATGTTTGTTTATGATTTATGTATGATTTTATTCTATATCAATTACCCAGTTCGTAGTAGACGCTATGTGGAAAAGTCTGACCGAGATCTCGTACACGATACTTGCGATTTGTGCATAATTTACCTCCGGTAGCGAAAAGCTGTACGACTCTCCTGGAATATCCACAATACCAAATGCTTTCTCTACAGGCACCTTATAGGATTGTAGAACCTTAAGAGGTTCCTCGCCTGGGTCAGAAAGTGTAAAGATTGTTTGTGTCTGCTGACCAAGATCAACCGTAATTGTATTCCCGTCAGGATCTGAAATACGGACAAACCGCTTCCCACGTATTCTGGCCTCCTGAATAGCTCTTGGCAATGTTGTTCCTTCTATCTCTGTAATGTGGTCAGGGAGAAATCCTTCTGCTTGTTGCTCCGGGATGCCCTGTTTAAACCAAGAGGCGAGGAGCAACACGATAATAACGAGGCCAATGAGAGCAAGTACGGATTTGAGTTTCATAGAAATTTAATGATAGAAGAGTCTATTGGTAAATCGTAGGTCAATATACGAAAGTTCTGCAATGTCCACAAGCCGTCTATCGATCAATGCCGTCAGTTTCTCGATCTGTGTATCGATGCCTTTTTCAATATTTGTATAGAGGACCACACCCGATTCCGTTTCCACATCTACCCTCCCCTCCTCATCTACAATCGTCGCAGATTTTGGCGAGAGCATTGTTTTTTCCTCCAACACATCAAACAAGGTAACAATATTCTCAAGCCATGCTGGAGCAATGATCGGCTGACCCTCCAAAATAGCGACTCCCCTCTCGTCGGTAATAACAGGGACTGTTGCCCCCGATGCGATTTCTAAAACGATACGAGCACGCTCAAGATCGTCCACCTGCTCCAACAACATACCAAATCGGTCTACTGCATAAAGCTTATCCTCCTTTAACAGATAAAATGTACGAATTTTCTCATTCACGCGTACCACAAGTTCACGTTTTTCTCGTTCTATTTGCACTGTATTTAACGGAAGCTCCGCAAGCAGCACGGACTCCAAGCCCGCGATCCCTACAAAATATTTATTTCTCCTCGGAAGAACAAAGAAGTGTTTTTTCTGTAGCCACTCGTTAGACCGTATCGAGATGGCGCTCTCAATGTCTGGAGACGCTCCCTCAACGCGTACCGTGCGAATATCAAAGAATGGACCATATACAAGACCTAGAAAAACGACGATCCCTACAATGCTAATAGAAATACGTACAAACATTGTGCGCGTAGGCCCCACTGGTTTCTGGCGAAAATAAGGATTTACTCGCCGTTGTCGTCGTTGCATGAAAGCCATAAGCACGAACTTACGGGTCAACTAGGACCCAAGGGACTGACTACAACCGAGAGGTAATAACCTCTTGTCCACCCATATAGGGCCGCAGAACTTCTGGAATTTTAATAGTTCCGTCCTCTTGTTGATTATTCTCCAAAATTGCAATCAATATTCGACCAATGGCAAAGGCCGTTCCATTAAGCGCATGGACAAACTGTGTCTTCCCATCTTTCTTAACACGTGTCTGAAGACGCCGCGTTTGAAAATCCGTTGTGTTAGAAGTGGAATGTGTTTCTCGGTATGCGCCCTGTGCTGGCATCCATGTCTCAATATCATACGTACGAGCAGAAGGTGTGCCAGTGTCCATCGCACAGAGCTTCATGACACGGTACGGCAAACCAAGACCATTCATAAGTCGTGTTTGCATAGAGAGCAAAAACTCATGTTCCTGATCAGAATTTTCTGGGTCCGCGTAGGAAAACATCTCGATCTTATCAAATTGATGCACGCGCAAAATTCCGCGCACATCTTTTCCATAGCTACCCGCCTCTCTCCGGTAACAAGGAGAGTAACCTACGTATCGCATAGGTAACTTTTCTGCCGCAAGGATTTCCCCGCTATGCATTGGCCCCACCGATTGTTCAGACGTTCCAATAAGAACGAGGTCATCATTCTTTAGATGATAGATCTCGTCTTCCCCACCATGACTTAGATAACCCATAGCATCCATCATTTCCGTCTTGATCATGTGCGGAGTCAGCGCTGGCACAAATTGTTCCTTTACTAACGTATCCATTGCATAGTTCAAGAGCGCAAACTGCATGCGAGCCCCATCTCCTAGCAAATAGACAAAACGCGCGCCGGACACTTTTGCCGCTCGTTCTACGTCAATAATACCAAGAGCCTCCCCAAGCTCCAGGTGATCTTTTGGTGTAAAGGTAAACGTCGTTGGTTCACTAACGGTTTGTACGAGTTCATTTGCTGATTCATCTGTACCATCTGGAACATCGTCACGCAAAATATTTGGGTATTGCTTGAGCTCTTGCGCTAACGCTGTTTCAATCTCTTTTAGTTGAACCTCCTGTTCTTTTACGTGTGTTCGAATCTGTTTTCCTTTTTCAATCAGTGTCGGTTTATCTTGATCCGCTGCAAAGGGAATCCTGGCTGCAATTTCATTCCCTTCTTGACGTAGTGCTTCAACTCGACCCATTTCTTCTACACGCTGGCTAATGAGTCCCTGTGCGATAGAGATATCAATACGCGCACCTCGGCGCGCGTTATTGGCCTCCACAACATCTCCATGCTCCTGAAGAAACTTTAAATCGATCATAGGACAGACATTTCTTCATCCTGCATTTGCTCTACAATACGCGTCGTATTAAATAAATGTGGCATATACGCGGAAGCATAGGTGCAAGAAATATTATGCAGTTCCTGATCCTCCATCCATGAGGTTAAATTATCCTTGAGCTCGTCTTGGTCATAACCGAGAAGAACCGCATCTGGTTCGTGCTCTGTAAGAACTCCATAGCTACCGAGCTCTTCATCTCCTGCAACCGCAAGTGTTACTTCTGATTCACAACTAATCGCTTCCAGACGGTCATCCAACTGATTAATAGGGAGACGTCCTTTTAACTCAAGAACATGCTCATCTCGTGAGACAACCACAATTACTTCCTCTCCCATTTCCGCCGCTTGTTGCAAAAGATGACGATGTCCATCGTGCACAATATCGAAGGTTCCGAACACCATGACGCGCTTCATAGTCTGTTTTTGTTACGATTCAACCCCCAACATTCTTGGGGCTACTAAACTCTTTAATAGGCATTTTGTCAAGTAACCAGGGTCTCGTGCCTAAATTTTGCACACCTCCTTAGTACGACGCTAGCGTACGAAACTTTGAGAGGTTCGTCAAGGCCTCTCCACAAGTCTAATGAATCGCCTTAACGGTGTATTGTGCATGGCCTGCAGGTGTCTCCACAACAACAACTTCTCCTACACGCGCACCGATAAATGCCTCTCCCATGGGAGACTCATTACTGATCTTTCCCTCCAATGGGTTTGCTTCGTTGCTTCCAACAATTTGGAAGGTCATTTCCTTTTGATCGCGTTCCACAAGGAATGTGACACCTAAATCAATAACAGATCCACCGGACTGTTGCTGGATAATCACGGCATTTTTAATCATGTCCTCGAGAATGATAATGCGCTTTTCATTTGTTGCTTGTCGATCTTTTGCATCATGATATTCAAAATTCTCGGAGAGATCCCCGAGGGACTTTGCGTATTCTAACGTTACGGCGATTTCTTTACGCCCAGCCGTTTTGCGTTCTTGAAGTTCTTGAATCAACTCATCAAGCTTCTCCTGACTCATGTAATGTGTATCTGTCATACTATTCTTTGTAAAACCACCAATCAAAAATATCATAAGCGAGCGGAACGGCAACAGCGGATCCCTCCCCTCCTTCTTCGATCAGAATAGTCACGACTAATTCTGGATCATCGTAGGGAGCAAACCCCGTAAACCATGCATGGTTTTCTTTTGTGCTGTGCCATTGCGCCGTTCCCGTTTTTCCTGCAACAGGAATAGGCAACCCATTCAACCTCCTTCCGGAACCCTGAGTAACCGTTTGTCTCAGCCCTTCACGCACAATCGCAATCGCCTCCGGACTTGCCGTCTCTGAGTTTATAATACGTGGAGCAATGTCCTGTATCTTTCCCTGAGATTCATAGCGATCAACAACCTGTGGTTCAAACAATGTACCTCCGTTTGCAAACACCGTTGTAAACGCAGCAACTTGAAGTGGCGTGACTAAAATATCTCCTTGTCCAATAGAAACGTGATACGTGTCTCCAATATACCACGGCTCCTGTTTTACTTCATTCTTCCAAGCGGCACTTGGAAGAAATCCAGAAGCTTCGTGCGGAACATCAATCCCTAAAGGCTGACCGAGACCAAATGCCGCCGCGGAAGTCATCATCCGATCGAGCCCCAATCCCTCAAAGTCGAGGTACCCACCACCAATCATATAAAAGAACGTATTGACCGAGTCTGCGATCGCTTTGCGTACGTCGACAATGCCGTGTCCGCCCGCCTTCCAGTCGGGGAAAAAGAATTGTCCGATTCTGATTCCACCCGTACTAAGGACTGTTGTGTGTTCTGTGATCACGCCTGCGTCCAAAGCTGCGGCCGCGACGATAGGCTTAAATGTTGATCCTGAAGGAAACTGACCAGAAAGCGCACGCGAGAAGAGCGGTCGTGCAGGATCCTCAAGAAGTGCACGATACTGGTCTTGGTCAATTTTGTCCATAAAAAGATTGCTGTCAAAACCTGGATAGGACACAAGCGCACGAATACCTCCATCGCGAGGATCCATGACAACCACGGAAGCGTTGCGAATCCCCTGCTCATTTTCCAACTGGGCCAGGTGGGCCTCAATCATGGCCTGTAGGCCTGCGTCGATATGGAGCGTAAGTGTTGCGCCGTCAACAGCATCCCGTTTTTCCAATATCGATTGTGGGTGACCAACCGCATCTACCTCTACTCGGCGCGTCCCCGGAAACCCTCGTAAAACTTGCTCATACGACTCCTCGATCCCAATCTTTCCAATGAGCTCATTTTTTTGATAGCCAGATTGCCTATACTCGGCATACTCATCCTCATTCATTGACCCTGTATATCCAAGAAGCGCAGAAAGTGTCTGCGATTGTACGTCGACATCATACCGTCTTACACCCGCCTCGACGCGCAAATACTCATAAGCTTCAGGAGAAGCGAGGACTTCTAACGCCGCAGCCGTTGGCATATTATGCGTCACAAGCAGCTCATCGCTCAAACCGTCGCTTGAAAGCAGTTGATCATGTAGCTCGTGAACATCCTCATTAAGCAATAGGGCCATCTGGTCAATAGCTGCCAGATATTTATCCGAGTCATCCAATACATCACGCTTGATCCACAAAGAAAATGCGGGAATATTATTGACCAACACAGTTCCTGATCGATCCAAAATTCTCCCCCGATCCGCCGGAATGACCTCGTCCCGGATACGGTTTCCCTCGGCCTGTGCATAAAAGCTATTTCCATGCCAGATTTGTAATTGTGCTGCCTGACCAAGCAATAGCGCAAAAAGAACCGCCATGGTAATGCCCGCCCACTTCCACCGTGTTTCTGTGATCGACGTTCCGATAAAATCAGCTTCGGAACGATTTCTATAGGTGTGTCCCAACGTATCCTCAAAATCAATATCCTCCTGCAGCGCAGGAATAACGCCGAGACCATCCATCGGCTGTATGGAGAATGGAGATTGCTGATTCATGTGTAAAAACGTATTGAGCGGCTCAAGTATTTGCTTGCCCGAGGGACAACCAGTAGGAGAAGACCGGACAAAATCATCGCTATAGAGGCCTCCGTGAGAATCATACCAAATCCAAATGAAGAAGAAACGCCCGTCACGCGACGAAGCAATTCTGCACAGGCAAGCCAGACTAACGACGTACTTCCTCCCAGAATCATGACAGAATAGAGCGAGCTATGCGAGATATGCTGCTGCACAATATAGATCAAAACCCCCCCAATAAGGGCCCCAATGACCGTTTCCCCCACTGGATGCATAGATTGCAGGTCCGCCGCGAATCCAACACCAACAAACCAAAGTAGACCAAGATCTGCATGCAGCGTAAAAACAAAAAACACACCAATAGAAAGGCAGAGCGGTATCAATGACCATGGGAGCGGTAACGCATGAATCGCCCCATACTCAAGTGCAAGGCAAACTAGGAGAAAAATGAAATGACCAAAATACCGCATCATAGTGGGGACTGCAGAATTCCCACGACACGTGTTTGTCGCAACTGTGCCAACGGCTCTATATAGAGAGTGAGAAACGGCGCATTCTGATCTTCCTCAATCACGTTTACCAGTCCAATGACAATCCCCGCAGGGACAGACGGATCGACCCCTGACGTGACAACAATGTCATTTACACGAACGTCCGTGTCTTGTGCTACGTAAGCCATACGAACAACAGGACCATAGCCCCCTTCAACTACACCAACGGTTTGCTGTGTGCTCACCATGCGGCCTCCCACAACAACCGAAGGGTCTGTTAATCGCACAACACGCGCCGTGTGCGCAAAGACTTCCCCAACGAGGCCGTAGAAGGCCCCCTCCCCAGTAATAACAGCTTGTTGTGTCTGTACGCCGTCCAAGGCACCTTTGTCTATCAAGACGCTGTCTGAATCACTCGCCGAAGATCGCACGCGAACGCGTGCCGCAAGCACAACCTCTGATGCATCCTTGGAATACCCTAGTAGTGCAAGCGCCTGATCCCGTTCCTGTTGTGCCAATTCCCATTGAGATGCGGTCTTTGCGAGTTGCAGCACCTGTGTCTCTCGCTCTTGTAGCTCCGCGATCAATTCCTTACGTGATGCAAAAATCACTTCCCCATGCCCCCCAACCGTATCTGCGACAACGGTAAACGGAGACTCTAACCAGCTCAAAAATCGCCCACTCGACCCTCGTACAATATTCGTCCGAGCCAAGATCGCAAGCACAAGGGCGACGGCCGCGATAAAAATAAGGCGTACACCCCATTCCACCGAGGTTGACCTCATATTTTTGAAAGAAAGGAACGTCTATCATCTGTTGCCGAAGGCAGTGCAAGATCGCGAAGCAACGCAGGATTATCGAGAAGCGCACCCGTTCCACGCGCAACACACGCTAACGGGTCGTCGGCAATGCGAACAGGAATCTGAATTTCTTTAGCGATCGCTTCATCAAGGTTTGTGAGTAATGCGCCACCACCTACAAGGATAAGACCACGTTCATAAATATCTGCCACCAACTCTGGGGGCGTCACCTCAAGCGTTGCCTTAATATTATCGATGATAAATTTAATGGATCGACTCATTGCCTCTCGGATTTGCGTGTCATTCACGACAATCTCACGAGGTAACCCCGATATGAGATCACGACCTCGCATAGGAATAACCAACGGCTCACTGAGCGTTGCGGCAGATCCTATTTTAATCTTAATCTCTTCTGCCACTTTGTCGCCAATCAAAAGGTTAAACGTGTCACGGGCGTATTGCACAATATTTTTGTTCAATTCCTCTCCTGCTATTGTCAATGATTTCCACGTCACGACACCGCCCAAGGAAACAGCCGCAATCTCCGTGGTACCCCCGCCTAAATCAACAAGCATACTTCCAACGGATTCCATAACAGGCAGACGTCCACCAATTGCCGCCGCCATGGGTGCCTCTACCAAAAACACTTCACGTGCACCCGCAGACAAAACCGCATCCTCAACAGCTTTTCGTTCCACCTCCGTTATTTCTAACGGAACACCCACCACAACACGTGGGCGGGGAACAAACGTAAATGTTTCCGAATGAACCACATCAATAAAATGTTTAAGCATCTTCTCCGTAACCTCGAAATCAGAAATAACCCCTTTTACAAGAGGGCGCACCGTGGAGATATGTGGTGGCGTTTTATCGATCATGTTACGAGCATCGCGACCAACGGCCAAAATCTGACCGGTACGCGAGTTCATCGCCACAACCGAAGGCTCATTAATAACAATTCCCTTTTCCTGGGAATAGACAAGCGTATTGGTCGTGCCAAGATCAATCCCTAAATCCTTTGAAAATTTTCCAAGAAGTTGCTTAAACATGAGATACGAAAAAAGGGATAACGACAACGTCCCCCTGTTGTTTTACAGCCCTGAGTATACACAATCTTCCCCTATGTTGCACGCGATCGGGATGTAAGGAAAAAGAGCTCCAAAAAGGCTAATGCTAGGATCAAAAGAAGTAAGCTCCACGTTGTTAACAATTGCAAATGAGAGAGAAGAAGCGCCAAACACACCAATATTCCTATAAAGGTTCCCTGTCTAAAGGAACGGGTGAGCTGGCGAATCGGCACTTCGGCATGAAAAATCTTTACACGAACAACGGTTCCCAAAACAGTCAGAACACCAAAGACAACCAAAAAAACAAGTGTATAAAAGACAAGCATCCCCCACCAAGCAAGATCCGACGGTGACACTGCAAACACGATCCCAACAAGACCTCCTAGCGCAAGGAGTGATCCAACAGCAATAAAGAAAAGGATGTTGCGAAGAGGCATGTGTCGTATTTATTCGGAATCATACCACGCGGCCTTTCTATTGGTCGACGTTCGATGAACAATTTCTACGTCTAAAACATCGGCACGCGGCACGCGGCGAGTGATAGCGGCAATGAGATCTGTTTTTCGCAGCTTGATCTCTTGAGCTACCGCCGCATGACGACAGGCGATTAGTAATGCCTTGTCTCGATAGGCGCGGCAACGGGCGTATTCTAAAATTCCCGTATCAAAGAGTTCCTCCAAAGATTGATCGGCCGCTTCTACGATAATTGCCGCGCCCACCTGCTGCATAATCCCTGCGCGTTGCAAGGCACCACCAAGCAAATCGCCGAGCAACCGTTCTGGTTTTTTCATAGAGTTTTAAATGGACAAATATCTTTAAAGTCACAGTACTGACACATGAAGCCCGGTGTAGGGTCAAACTTCCGTGCACGAATCTGCGTCACCTCTTCTCGTATTCGTTGCTTAAGTGTATCCAGTTGCTGTTCGGTTGCCAAAAAGGACACATGAGAATGGTCCTGGAGATAATGAAACGTGAGTTGCTTTGGCTCCAACCCAAACAATTCTTTTGCCGCCAACTGATACAGCATGAGCTGCATCTTGTCCGTGGCGGACAAATCCTTTTTTGTTTTTGGCGTGCCTGTTTTGTAGTCGATAATCTCTACACCTCCCTCAATTGCGTCGATTCGATCCACGCGACCACGAATCACAATGTCATCAATTTTGATGGTGAATCCGCGTTCCAAAAAAAGCGGTCTCGGTGGATGTTCCTGAATGATCTGATAATACGCCCGTAGGCTCTCCTCTCCTTGCTGTCGATAACCCTCTTGCTGCCGCTCGTCTTGATACCAGTCATTAATCCACTTCTCTCTATAGACGTTTATAAGTTGATCTTCCGTCATCGGCAAACAACTCGATTCAGACGCGTCCATGGCAAGAAACGTCTCAAAAAACGTTTGAAGCGTATTGTGCATCGTCTTTCCAAAACTAAGTGCCGGTCCACCAAAGGTTGGAATGTTCAACACATGCGCAAACTTATACTGCAGCGGGCAATGATTGTATGCCACCAATTGCGTAAACGAAAACGTTGAAGGAACAGGTAAATTGGCTCCCGAGAGAAAAACATGATCTACAGACAGAGAAGTCTCCAAGGATGCTCCATGGAATGTCTGCGCAAGATCCGGCTTCTCATACCCCATCTCCATCATAAATCGCGAAAGCTTCTTTTGCCGCGCTCCGCCATAGCCATCTGCCGACGTCAAATACAGTCGCTCCTTAGCGCGCGTCATGCCCACATACAACAATCGGCGTTCTTCCTCTAAAAACGGATCACCGTCTGTTTGCGCTTGTTTGATCAATCCACTGGGAATAGGTAAAGAATCTTGTCGATGCTGCGCCGGGAATCTTCGATCCACCATGTTTAACAAAAATACAGACTTAAACTCTAATCCCTTGGACCCGTGCACCGTCATGACGCGAACTTCATCGGGTCCGGACTGAAGGTCCAGAGAAAGACTCCCTTCCTCGCCTGCTAACTGCTCAAGAGCGAATGCTTCGAGAAATAAATGAAGGCTTCCGTGCGCATACGTTTGAATAAATCGCCGTACACGTTCGTAGAATTGCTGTAGGTAGCTTGATTGCTCAAGTTGCTGCGCCTCATCTAACTGCAAGATTGATCCGTAAAGGCCGGATTTCTTCAACGCTTCGGCAAGCACCTCCAGGGCGTTTCTTCGTTTTGCTGAGGCACGAATCAAAGAAAAGAATTCCTGCCACTCGCTCAATCGCGCAACACCTTCAGACGAGATAGTGACATCTGACAGTTGCAACACGTCCATTATTGCCATTCCTTTTTTCTTTGCCGTATGCGTGAGTACCAATAAGTCCTGCTCAGGAATACCAATAACCGGATGTGAGAAAACGCGATACAAACTTGGTGCATCAAAAGGATCGTCAATCGCCCGCAACAATGCAATGGCGTCCAAGACCACGGGTTTTCTGTACAGCCCTCGCATAGCTAAAAACGTATACGGAATCCCAATAGTGTCCATCCCCTCCAAGAACGGCTCAGCATGACTGTTCGCTCGCACCAAAAGAGCCATGTCGCTCCAATCGCAATCCGTGGATTGTTTGAGCGCAAGCATTTCCCGCAGCACCATCTGTACCTCCGCTTCCACTATTCTCGCATGTAGGTGTTTGACCGTTCCCTCATCTCCTACCTGGCTTATGAGTTGTTTTGAAAGGCCATGTGTCGCCTGTAAAGAGACCTCTAGTCGGTGCGGATTGTTCTGTACAATAAAATCGTAGGCTTTGTCCAAAATAGGCTGCACCGTTCGATAGTTTTTGGTGAGTACCACGCGAGCGGTATTGGGAAAGTCTTTTTCGAATGCCAAAATGTTGGCGACAGACGCCCCGCGAAACTGATAAATCGCTTGATCGTCATCCCCCACGACGGCGACTTGCTGGCTGGCGGCGGCAAGCAATCGCACAATCTCATACTGCGCCCAGTTCGTGTCCTGAAACTCATCCACGATAATGTAGTGAAACTGTTGTTGGTACTGCACAAGAACAAGCGGGCGGTCACGAAGCAATGCAAGCGCATACAGAATCAGCCCTCCAAAATCCATCGCGTGTGCCTCGTGAAGAATTGACTCATACACCTCATACGCATGCACAAGCTCTAACAGTCGACGCATTTCTTCTGTCTCCACATCCACGAGCGACTCAACGTGTCGTCGATAATCGGATGGCATCACACCTTCGTCTTTTAATCGCGAGATATGCTGCAGCAACGCCTGTAAAAATTTTGTTGGGTTGCCAAGCGGTTTGTAATACGTGAGATGAAATCGGTCCCAGTGCTTTTGCATCAACAACCAGGCATCCGTCTCGTTGAGGAGATCGGCGTCTGGCGCAACCCCAACATCAAGACCGTGCTCTTGTAGAATCCGCTGGCAAAACGCGTGAAATGTAGAAATCCACAAGTCGACATACCCATACGGTAACAGGAGATCCACACGTTCCTCCATCTCGGCGGCTGCCTTATCCGTAAACGTCAGCGCTAAAATTTGGTCCGGTTCCGCCAATCCCTGCTCAATGAGCCACGCGATCCGGCGGGTCATGACGGTCGTCTTGCCCGTTCCAGCGCCGGCAATAATCATCAACGGCCCTGACGCATGGGTCACCGCCGCAATTTGCTCTTCATTTAATCCCTCTAAGACGTTTGACATGGGCCTATTTTAACACAAGAACGATCGATTTAGACCATGTTCGCCTCCTCTTTGATTTCTCGATGAACACGCACCAATTCTCGCTTCCGCTGTGGATATTCTGGACAATACTGACCAACTAGTCTCCAAAACGCACGAGAATGATTCATCTCCACAGTGTGCGCCAATTCGTGAATCAACACATAGTCAATCAACAATGGATCGACGTGAATTAAATGCAGATTGAGGCTCAGATTCTTGGCACTGCTGCAACTTCCCCAAATGGTCGACTGCCGTCTAAACGAGACCCGTTTAACATGCCAGGACGTCTCTTGCGACAACGCGCGCACACGTTGCGTGAGGTACACCCTTGCCTCACGTTCCACCCATCGATCCACACAACGCTGCACGTGCTCCTCTTGTGTAACCGGCGTCACAATGTGACACGCCTCCCCTTCTAACCAAATATACCGCTCATCAAACGCTGTGCGCGGACAGACAGCATATCGCCTCCCTAAAAAATGCAGCATCATGTGTTATCCACCAGTTGTCCAATCACCTCCTCCATTTGTTGCTCCGTTACGTCCGACCCATAATAGGGGATGATTTGAAATAGTCCAGACTCTGTCTGTAAAAAAAACATGGTAAACACGCCGTTGCCATTTGGAATGACCCCAATAGTGTTATTGCCGATCTGTCGTAATTCGGCGTTGGATGGCATAGTGGCCTTCTTATCAAAAATGATTGTATCAAACACAATCCAATCCTCGTCTGGATAGTACGTAAATTTTTCCTTGTAGGTATAATTGTCTACACGCACGGGCTCTGGGACTGTTTGCAGCCACACACGATCATTGCCATCCACGCGCGAACGTTCTGGGTAAGCAGGAAAATCCACACGCGACTGCCAATAGGGTGTGAAGGCATAAAGCGGTTGGTTGTCAGCACGCGTCAAAAACCAAGAAGATCTCGCAACGGTCGACGTTGGAGGAGGTGATACACAGCCAGCGCCCAACAAGAAAATGAACAGGAATATACTAATGAGTCGTTTCATAAGAAGTTGTAGTTGATTGAACAGGACACACATGGAGCGCGTCACAGGATCGGCACCGCGCCTCGTAAACATCCGTCGCGCCTACCTGCACTTGGTCCCCTTCCCGGCTGAGTCGATGCGATCGACTTGCAGGCCCGCCACACAATACACAGACGGCACGAATTTTTGTAACATCCTCGGCGATAGCCATTAAATGTGGCATGGGACCAAACGGCACGCCCTTATAGTCGGTGTCAAGGCCCGCCACAATCACCCGCACCCCACGGTCCGCCAGATGATTGGCAACCGCCACAATCTCGTCGTCAAAGAACTGCACCTCGTCGATCCCAACAACACGAGTCTCCTCCTTGACCTGCCGAATCAGATCCTGAGCTGTCGCAACCTCCTCCGAGGGAAGCTTTAAAGAAGAGTGTGATTCCACATGGCCCTCCGTATAGCGTTGATCTAGTCCGTGTTTAAATAATTGAATTTTCCGTCGAGCGTACTGCTCCCGACGAATACGCCTCAACAATTCCTCGGTTTTCCCCGAGAACATTCCTCCACAAATAACTTCCACAGATCCGTTTGGCATACCTTCAGGTTGCTGGTTGTTCAAAATCGGCAAGTGACTGCATGTCTGCCAAGAGTTCACTGTACCTGGTTCGATTATACACGGCTACAGCTGGGTGGTAGAGCGGGCGCATGTGGACGGTACCAAACTCCATTTTCAGAGTATGTTGCTTTCCGTGAAGCCCAGAGATTGTCTCCAACCGCTCCTCAAGACCATAACGACGCATCACATATTCCATAGAAAACCGGCCAAGTGTTGCAATAACCGTTGGTTGTATGAGCGCAATTTGACGATCAAGGAACGGACCATAGAGCTCAATCTCCTCGGGCTTAGGGTCGCGATTTTTTGGCGGTCGATCCTTTACAACATTTGTAATATACACGGACTCACGTGATAAACCCGTATCTGTGAGCAACTGATCTAAAACCTTTCCCGATGCACCGCAAAACGGCTTGCCTGTAAGCGCCTCTTTTTTCCCTGGTGCCTCGCCGATAAACATCACCCTCGCGTCAAGCGACCCCTCCCCTATTACGGGGAGCATCTGCGTGCGAATTCGCTCCTCGCACAAAAAAGAAGCCGTGAGGCATTCAATCTCCCTGTGGATAACTTCCATGGCCGTTTGTTTTTCCGCGCGTGTCATAGAACCATTTTAGCACAAATCTCTTTCCTCATGATCGTGCGTGATCATGGGCAAGCTATCGCATTGTTTTATTCCCATCAAATACACTTAACGCGCGAGGTCATCATGCTAATCCATAGACTGTGATCCCTTAGCAGGTAAGTCATTTCTCCAATCTCAAAACGTTCGATCTATGGTTTGTATGGTAACTACACGTTTAGCAGTTCTAACACTTTTTGCCGATCAACCGCCCACAGGAACGTGGAAAGTCTCGGACCGGTATCTTTTCCAATAAGCAGGTTGTAGACGTCCGTAAAAAATGCACGCTGGGCAAGTTTTACGGCTTTCTCATCCATTCCCTCCTGCTTTGGAATCTCATACATTTCTTTCTCAATCGCTGAGATTCGATTTTCCCCGCTCTCCAAAAACGTTCGCAACCGGCCAACGACGGCCTTTCGATCATCTGACAAGGTCAATGTGTATTCCTCGTTCATGCCCTCACGTAGCGCAACCATCTCCTCCCTATTGTACGTCTCCAAATACGCACACGCCTTAAGAAGTCGCGACTCAATACTCGCACGGTCAAAAACCATCTGCAGCGCCGTAAGCATATGTACAACTTTCTCTGTATCCCATTGCACAATCTGTCCCAACGCGATTGCTTGTCGCAATGGCATAGGATTTAAAGGTGCGCTATCGGCACCGGCAATCTGCAGTGCCTCCACCCGCACATCGGAGAGTTTGCCCGTTCGCAACAACTCTACTTCCCTGTCGAACTCGCTGTACTGACGCAAAATCTCTGAGTTGAAGGCTAAATCAAATCGCTGTGATGGCAGCTTACGTGAATACAACCACAGCAACAACGGAACCTCGTAAATATCAAGGAGTTGACCAGGCGTCACCGAATTCCCCTTAGATCCACTCATTTTTGCGCCCAATCCCTGAATGCCAATAAACTCATACGCAAGTCCAATAGGGCCCTCTGCGTCAAACACCTCACGCACAATGTCCGAGCTCACGTCAAAGGATCCGTCTGGCGAATTATGATCTTTACCAGCTGATTCAAAATCCACACCCATCACTGCCCATCGCATGGCCCAATCGGTCTTCCAAGCAAATTTGAGTTGATGTTGTTTTGTAAGATCGATCGTCTCCTCGTTCCCCGTTTCTAAACAGCGATACGTGAGTTGATTTTCTCCATCATAATCAAGGATCTCCGTCGTGTCTTTGTCGGTCCACGTAGAGAAAATGGAAACCGGATAATAGGACGCCACAAACGCATCCTCATTAATCTCCTTGGTGGCTTTTGCCTTATCCGACATGTGACGCAACAAGATACGCGCAATCACCTCACGCTTCTGCAAAGCCGTTTTGATATATGTATCGTAGGTTCCCTGCTCGTACGTTTTTGTTTGATACAAAAATTCCGTCTCAATGCCAAACTCCTGTAATGTTCTTTCAAATGCCTGTTCATGGATCTGCGCCCATGTTCCCTCACCTGCGGGCGACGGGATACGCGACAACGGTTTACGGATATGTTCTACAAATTCCTCTCCAACTCCCGCCGGCACTTTGCGCATGGCATCAAAGTCATCCCACACAAACACAAATCGCACCCGCTTACCCAGTTTCTCCAGTTCTCGTTTGACCACAAACTGCGTCACAATTTCCCGAAAGTTTCCAAAATGAATAGGCCCTGAGGGGCTAATTCCCGAGGACACAACATACACATCCTTATCTGGACGCTGCCGCACAATCTCCTCCGCAATCGCTTTCCCCCAGAATTGTCCCTCCTCCTTTAAAATGTCTTTTCCAATACGCATAGTAATGGCAGTGTATAGAGGATTTTGGGCCTCGTCAATTAAAAAGATGAGCGCACTCGCAGCCGACAGAGAACCTGTCGGGCGAGCACGCCTCAATGTTGATCATGGCCTCCAGCCTCGGGGAGGTCGGATCGGAGCCGAGAGAAGTGAGAGCCTGCTCGGCGTCACCTTCTGCCCATGGGTAACGAGCGCGTCGAACGCGAGGCTCGAGTCCTCGTCAAGAGGTTCTCCCAGCTGGTCGTCCGTCAACGCGTCGGCATCACGAACGCCACACTGACGGAAGATGGCAACCATGAGGTCATCCACCAGCCCAGCGAGCGCGTCTTCCCACCCCATCGGGATCTCTGCCCTTGAGTCGGTGGCGATCCCCTGAATCCGTTCTGCGCGCCGCAGCGCCTCTCTTACCATTTTTGTCATGTCCGCTCCTTCGCGGTTGGTGGGGGTGGGACGAGCTGCTTCTAGAGCGCCGCAGCGTAACGACTCAGCGAACGAAACAAGTTGGCCACCTGATCGCTCAGCGTGGTCGTGACAGGCAACGCATGTGCCTCTTGGATAGACCCGATCCGCAGCTCCGCACGAAGAGCTGCCAGGAGCTCCTCCTTGAGTTCTGCGTACCGGGTGAACCTTGATCCCACCGCGTTTGCGTTCTTGAGCACGCGGCGCACGATCTCCTGCAAATCCCTCAACAAGTCTCCCAGTGTCATCGCAACTCCACCGTTCCAATACGCATTTGTTGCGCTTGGGTGCCACTTCTATACCTTTTTCTTTCACGCTTGTCAATCACGGCGAGTTTATAAAAAACAGACCTCTCGGCCTGCTTTGTAATTACACTTCGATCGAATCTTGAATGGAGGAGAACTGGGTGTTTATTGACTCTCGCCCCACGTCTTCAAAGGAGATTGTTTGATCATCTTCAATGTGCACAAGAATCAATTGACCTCCATGTCAGGATATGTTTGTGAGACCTGCTCGGCTGCACGCAAAAGATCCATTTTATGCTGTTGCGTTTCTTCGTCCCGTGTCTCGAACGCCGAGTATTCTCCGACGTTCACACTCACAAAAGTGATGCCTAGCTGCTGAGGAAACTGTTTCACGATTCACAAAAGCACCGCGGCCCGGAACTCACTCCTCAGGTCGCCAGCGTTTAGCGTGATCACGATCTGGCGACAACTGTGCAGTTGGATGCACGCCTGGATCCACCCCATGATCCGTTCACCCATCACCGTCTTGTCGTGCACATCCTGAGCCAGGTTGCGCGTCGCGATGTCATCCACCGGGTACCCTACAGAATCCTACTCATGCCTCGGATACCCCATAGTACAGAAATGCTCGTCTAACTCCCCTCGAACAACCTTCACCGAGTCACAACGAACCCCACTGTCCACCTTGTCGACTAAAGAAGGTTATACCTAAAAAACACGGCGTATCAACCGTGTTTATTAGCTTTTTGATCCTAGTGACGGGTCTGTTTTCTTACAACACGCGCCCGTGCCAGCTCGCGTTCCAAGGAAGCCGCCGCGTGCGCATAGGCCTCCTCATCTACATTTTGTTTCTCTTCCATAACCTGTTTTGCCGCCTCTTGTGCTTTCTCGATCGCCGCCAAATCCAAATCTTCTGCGCGATCTGCCGTATCTGCCAGCACAATCACGGAATTGTCTGGTCGGACCTCCACAAATCCCGTTGAGACCGCAATCAAACGCTCTGCACCATCATCCGTTATCGCCACAGAACCCGGTTTGAGTTCTGCCACGAGTGGAATATGCTGCGAAAGTATTTCAATTTCTCCAAGGGTCGTGGTCACACGAACCGAATCAACCTCCGCCTGATGAACGGTTTTCTCTGGTGTCACAATGGAGAATTGAATCTTGGCTGCCATAGATTACGCCTTTAACACATCATCGATGCTGCCCTTCATGTAAAAGGCCTCTTCACGGATGGCGTCATGCTTTCCCTCTAAAATCTCCTTAAAGCTGCGAATCGTTTCTGCAAGCGGCACATAGGTACCCACTTTTCCGGTAAATTGTTCTGCCACGGAGAACGGTTGAGATAAGAACTTTTGAATTTTTCGAGCACGAGACACAGCGAGTTTATCCTCCTCAGACAACTCATCCATTCCCAAAATCGCAATAATGTCCTGTAAGTCTTTGTACCGTTGCAATACTTGTTGCACACCACGCGCCACACGATAATGTTCCTCACCAATTATTTGTGGGTCCAACACGGTCGACGTGGAGTCCAACGGATCTACCGCAGGATAAATACCGAGTTCGGACAAGGGACGTGACAATACAACCGTGGAGTCCAGGTGGGCAAATGTGGTCGCAGGCGCAGGGTCGGTAAGGTCATCCGCTGGCACATAGACCGCCTGGATAGACGTAATGGATCCCTTATTCGTAGAAGTAATGCGTTCTTGCAACTGTCCCATTTCCTGTGCCAAGGTTGGCTGATATCCCACCGCAGATGGAATACGTCCAAGCAGCGAAGACACCTCAGAACCCGCCTGGGTAAAGCGAAAAATGTTATCCACAAACAACAACACATCACGTCCTTCTTGATCACGGAAATATTCCGCCATCGTAAGACCCGTGAGTGCCACACGTGCACGAGCACCTGGCGGTTCATTCATCTGACCAAACACAAGCGCTGTCTTATCCAAAACGCCAGACTCCTTCATTTCATGATAAAGATCATTTCCTTCACGCGTACGCTCTCCCACACCTGCAAACACCGAGTATCCTCCGTGCTCTTTTGCAATGTTGTGGATGAGCTCCTGAATCACGACGGTCTTTCCCACACCTGCACCTCCAAACAAACCAGTTTTTCCTCCGCGCAAGAACGGACAGATAAGGTCAATGACTTTAATACCCGTTTCCAAAACTTCTGCCTCTGTTGTCTGCTCCGTAAAAGCAGGCGCCTCTGCATGAATCGGCATACGCATGGAGACCTTTGGATCTGGTAATTCGTCGATCGCCAAACCAGTCACGCCAAACATGCGTCCCAAGGTCTCTGGACCTACAGGTACGCTAATAGGAGCCCCTGTGTTCACAACTTCCTGTCCACGAACCAATCCGTCTGTTGGTCCCATAGCAATCGTGCGAACAACATCTCCTCCAATGTGCTGCGCAACTTCTAACACAAGCGTCTGACCTTCATGTTGAATATGAAGCGCGGTGTAAATTTCTGGTAATGCCGCGTCTGCAAATGAGACGTCGACCACAGGACCAATGATTTGTGCAATTTTTCCATTCATACGCGTTATTCAAGTGCGGCCTTCCCTCCGGAAATCTCCGCAATTTCTTGGGTGATACCAGCTTGACGAGCCTGATTATAGTAGAGCGTTAACGTATCGATCATCTCCTCCGCTGCCTCACTGGCACTCTTCATGGCCATCATACGGGCAGCGTGTTCGCTTGCGGATGACTCCAGCATCCCCTGATAAAGCATTGATTCCACGATCCGAGGCAAAACGCGGTTGAGGACCTGCTTTGCGTCTGGTTCAAAGAGGAACTCCGGTGGCTCCGTAACCGTCTCCACCACAGGCTTCTCTTGGGTGTCTAGAACATGCTCTGGAACCTCACCAAAATCTTCGAACATCTTTGCAAGCGGCAGCAACGGCATAATGCGTGGCGTCTGCGTAATCGCTGACTTAAAGTCGGTATAACAGAGGAACACGTCATCATAAGTCTCGCTCATATACCCATCCATCGCAAGCTTGATAATCGGTCGTGCATCCTCGGCTTTTGGACTTCCGGAAATATCTGGATAGTGGCCGATGATGTTGAGATTGAGCTGTCGTGCAGCAGAACCGGCACGCTTCCCAACCGTTACGATGTCAACCTCCACACCCTCTGCATGTTTCTCCAAAAAAGCACGAGTTTTGCGAACCATCTGCACGTTGTATCCGCCGCAAAGTCCGCGGTCGCTCATCACAAGGATGAGTAAAATGCGCTCGCGCCCCTCACGCCTGTGCAGCAATGGATGTGCCGAGACATCCGTCCGATGCGAAATCTCTCGCACAAGCTCGCGCAGGTGCGTTACATACGGTCGACTCCCAATCACGGCCTCCGTTGCACGCTTCATCTTGGCTGCGGAGACAAGCTCCATCGCTTTAGTGATTTTACGCGTGTTCTTGACCGTCTTGATGCGTCGTTGGATGACTTTTTTATTAATCGCCATAGATGGCCCTTTACGCGCTTACAAAGTCACGAGTGAATGTTTCAATAATGCCAACAAGTTTTTCCTTCACGTCATCCTCCAACTTAAGAGTGGTTGCAATTTCTGCAACAAGGTCTTCGTGCATGGTGGACATATACCCCAAGAAAGCGGTCTCCCATTCTTGAATACGCTCCACAGGAACAGCATCCAAGTAACCTTCTGTTACGGCCAAGATAGACATCACCTGACTTGGAACGGACAACGGCACATACTGTCCTTGCTTCAACAATTCTGTTGTTCGCTTTCCGCGTTCAATAGATGCACGTGTTTGCTCATCCAAATCAGACGCAAACTGCGAGAACGCTTCCAACTCGCGATACTGTGCCAAGTCCAAACGCAGCTGTTTTGCGACGGATTTCATTGCTTTCGTTTGCGCTGCCGATCCCACACGCGACACGGACAATCCCACGTTTAACGCAGGACGTTGACCCTTATAAAAAAGGTCCGACTCCAAATAAATCTGTCCGTCCGTGATAGAAATCACATTGGTAGGCACATAGGCACTCACATCGCCTCCCTGTGTTTCAATAATTGGCAAGGCGGTCATGGATCCTCCACCGTATTTATCATTCAACTTTGCGGCTCGCTCCAATAGACGAGAGTGTAGGTAAAACACATCTCCAGGATAGGCCTCGCGTCCTGGTGGTCGACGTAGCAATAAAGAAATTTCTCGATACGCCACGGCCTGCTTAGATAAATCGTCGTAAACCACGAGCACGTCTTGGCCTTTGTTCATGAAAAACTCTCCTATCGACGCACCTGCGTATGGCGCAATATACCAAAGCGCCGATGGGTCAGATGCTCCCGCCAAAACAACGATCGTGTATTCCATGGCACCCGCGTCCTCCAATCGCTTTACCAATTTTGCAATTTTTGACTCTTTTTGTCCGATTGCCACATAAATACACACAACGCCCTGTCCCTTCTGGTTCAAAATTGTATCAATAGCAATAGCCGTCTTTCCTGTTTGACGGTCACCAATAATCAACTCGCGCTGGCCACGGCCAATTGGGATCATAGCGTCAATAGCCTTGATACCTGTTTGCAGCGGTTCATGCACAGACTGACGTGTCATAACACCCGGTGCAACTTTCTCGATCGGCTCAAAGTGATCCTGTGGCAAGGCACCCTTTCCATCTTTTGGAACTCCCAGTGGATCCACCACACGCCCTATCATCTCCTCAGACACGGGAACCGACAAAATACGCTCCGTGCGCTTAACGGTGTCACCTTTTTTAATATGACGATACGCCCCTAAAATAATCGCACCCACGGAATCCTCTTCCAAGTTCAACAATACCCCATAGGTTCCACCTGGGAACTCCACGATCTCGGACGCCTGTGCCTCCTCTAAACCAGAGATACGTGCGATTCCATCTCCAACTTCAATCACCGTTCCTACGGACACGGCTTCTGTACTTGGAGAAAATCCTTCAAGCTGTTTTTTGAGCGACTCGAGAATAACCGTTTTTGACGTTGCCATACCTTATGTTGCTAGATGTTGCTTCAACTTATCGAACTGACCTGCGACGGTCCCATCAATCACCGTGTTTCCCACTCGTACCAGAGCGCCAGCGATTAACGTCGGATCAATGAGCACGCGAATGTCTTCCACGGGACGCTTGAGTTTCTTTGCAATAGATTGCACGAGCTTCTCGTCTTCTGTTGCCATCTGCATGGACACGGTGCCACCATTTTGTTGCTCCCACGCACGCGTGACCGCACCTGCCAATCGATGAGTGAGGTGCTCGTCCCCACGCAGCCGCATGAGTTGTAATACTTCCTGAAGTCGTTTGTCGAGCTGCGTTCCAGCAGATGCTCCACAGGTTTCCATGACCAGACGACCGTAATCTTCGACAGTTACTTTCATAGATTCTTCATGGCATCTGTCAGTGCCTTCTCTGTTTGTTTTGCCGCAGCCTTTTCGTCGATCGCCCCACCGGTAACATGCTGAGCGACGGTAAGGATAAGGGCTGTCATTTCCTCCTGCGCCTCTCGCATCATCTGAACTTTTTGTGCGCCAAGTTGCTTCTTACTTGTTTCAAGTAAGCGACCTACCTCCGTTTTTGATCGTTGCACGAGTGCTTCTGCCTTTTCTACAGCCAACTTCTCAGCTTCGTTTACCACTTCTCGTGCCTCTAAACGTGCCTTTTCCAATACTTCATCTCGTTCTAATTCAAGCGCCTTCATACGCATATCCATCTCATCCGCACGCTTAACACCTTCCTCAATTTTCTGCGTGCGCTCCTTCATGAGCTTAAGCAATGGTTTGTACGCAAACATCCATAACACACCCAGCACCACCAAAAAGTTCACGAGCTGAGCAAGAAACAACTTGAGGTCAATCCCAAACGATCCTAATAAATCCCCTTCTGCAATATGAGGGACCTCTGTCGCCACTACAAACCCTTGGTTGACCACATCCAACACCTCCGCGGATTCCGCGACAGTCGTTGACGCATGCGCCACCTGAATAAACGTCTCTGCAATAATGTGTAAAATAGGTAGTTCCATAAGTAGTCTTATCTCTTCTGAGCAGAACAAGCGCACGGGTCACTTTCTCTGCCCAGAATCCCGCCTTGCGGGCTCTGAGGTCACTTAGATGGTAAACGCAATAATCAATGCGTAGATAGCAACGGCTTCTGCGAACGCCATACCGAGTAACATAGGAACAAACACCTTTCCTGATGCTTCTGGGTTGCGACCAATTGCCTCCATGGCTTTTGCACCAATGATACCGATTCCGATTGCGGGTCCAAATGATCCGAATGCGATTGTAATTGCTTTTGCAATTGTTGAAAGATCGAGTCCTTCCATACAACGTAGATAAACGAATGAATAAGTGTGATTAAGAACTGGAATTGAGAGTGAGATTTCCCTCTCAATATACAGATCTTAATGCGCCTCCTCGGAGTCTCCATGTGGTGACATCGTGGCCACCGCTCCAAATGCCAATACAAGCACCGCAAACACGGTTGCTTGAATGACACCCACGAGCAATTCCAGGAACAAAAACGGAATTGGCAATCCAAACGCCAACAGCCCCGCGAGCACCGTGAGCAAAACTTCTCCCGCAAACACGTTTCCAAACAATCGCAAGGACAAACTAAGCGTCTTAGCCACCTCTCCCACCAACTCAATCAACCCGACGCCAAACTCGATCAATGAGACAAGAATGGCCATGGGTCCTTTTTTAAACGCATGGAAAATTCCGCGAAGATTAATGAATTTATTCGCATGCTTCCAAACGCCAATCGCCATCACACCAAAAACATGTGTCATGAGAATCGATAACGCGGCCATAGCAAGCGTCATATTGAGATCCGAACTCGCGGGACGCAACAAAGGAATCAATTCAACCTCCCCTGCGTGCAACTGAAACACCCCAATAGATCCTGTTCCAGGCAACAAACCAATCCAGTTCGAGAATAAGATAAACAGGAACAAGGTCATCGCGAGCGGAAAGAATCGTTCTGCCGTCTTTCGATTTCCGGTCACCTGTTCCGCAAACGACAATCCCAATTCCAGTATTGACTCAAAAACATTTTGAATGCCCCGCGGAACCATGGATCGTTTCCGAGACAAGACAAGCGCCAAAATCACAAAAAAAACAACACCAATTAATGCGTTAATCATCGCATTGGTGATTGGCATGCTTGCAAGATAGAAAATAGGTTCTGCAGAAAGTGGAGGTAGCATATCTACGCTTCGTACATGTTCTGATAGATTTTTGCCTTTTTAACCAGCCAATGGGCCGTCAGGGTAAAGGCGACAACGAGGCACGCAATCAATAACCAGGGATGGCTTTGAAACCGTGTGTCTAATTTTTGTCCAACATATGTAGCGACAAGCGCCGGAACGGCAATCGAGACACCAAAGTCTGCGGCTATACGGAGAGCGAGTCGAACGTAGTAGGCGTCAGGTTTCTTTGAATCTGGCGGCGTATTTCCACGTTTTACCGGGCTCTCCATACAGCGACTTGGCCACATGTGACTAAAAAGACGCGCGGATTGTACTACGCGAACCGGAATAGGTCAATAGAAATTTGCCAATACATGTGTATTTCTTATGACCTTTCGGCTAGTTGAAAAAATGTTTTTGCTGTGTTTGTTGTGATTCGATCTACTTCCTCCACAGAAATTCCCTTTAATTCTGCAATTTTCTCGGCGACAAATCGCACCATCCACGGCTCATTCTGCTCTCCTCGGTGAGGTTCTGGTGCTAGATACGGTGAATCCGTCTCGATCATCATCATTTCCAAGGGTAACTCCTGCACCGTTTTCATGAGGGGCGTGAGCTGATCCGGGTGTTTTTTATCCCTAAACGTAATGATACCGGTAAACGAGGTGTAGATTCCTAGGTCATGGTACGCGCGCGCTTCCTCCGTTGTCCCCGTAAAACAATGAATGACCGCCCCTCGCGAGATCATCCGCTTCTCTTGTGCGGCGCGAATGAGCGCTTGCATGTCTGCATGGGCATCTCGAATATGCAAAACAAGAGGAAGATCCGTCTCTGTCGCCAACTCCATAGCTTTCCAAAGCTCAATTTTTTGCGTGAGTTTGACGTCAGCTGCTACCTCATCCGATACGCGAAAATAATCTAGCCCAACCTCCCCAATCGCAACGACCTTGTTTGAGCGTTGAATCAGGTCGCGATAATATTCCTTGTTGAAATTTTCTACCTGTCCCTCAGTCGCCTCATTCTGATCGGTGTGAAGGGTGTGTTGGTGTGTGTGACTTGGATGTAACCCGACTGTGCACCAGATCCCCTCATGAGACTCTGCCGTTACGATCGCCTCTTTAGATGTTGTGGACTGTGTGCCAATGGTAATCATCTCAACTCCTTGTGCCTGAGAGCGTTTTATCACCTCGGCGCCATTCGTTTCGTACGCCTGAAAATGAACATGACAATGTGTATCAATCATAGGTAGCTTAGTATAACAAAAAAGAACGCCTGTGCGTTCTGGGCCCTGGTTAACTGCCAGGTGCTCTATAGCCGCCCTGTTGAACCCCGGTTAACTGCCGGGAGCTATAAGCTATTCAACAAATGAAGCTTACCACAACCTGACGGTAGGTCAACAAGTTATCCACACCTAAACTCCCACAGCCTCTCGTGCCTGATCGATCGCCTGAGGAAAAAACAGAACCAAGACCCCCGACAAGAGGAATGACCACCTCGCAATTATTGACGCATCTAATGCCTGTTGAAATGCTTCCGGTAATCCTGGTAACTGTGTTGCGGCAAACACGAGCGCAGTGACCGTCAAAATTCCAATTAACAAACCTAGAATCAGGCCCAACAATCGATTCAATGATTTTGTAAACGGAATAATAGCAACCACATGAAACACACGGTCCACCACGCGTACAAGCATATTTACGAGACTGGTAATAAAGATGAGGATAAGAAAAAACACAAATAGTTGCACACCAAACCGATCTGAGAGTGCCTCAGGCAAGATCCATGCTGTTATTCCCTGGTACGTTCGTGTGGCGACAAGAATAGAAAAACACATCCCCACAAGACTCGTCAACGCCTGTACAAAACCAACGGCGAATCCATAGAGAGCAAATCCTCCAATCGCGACCAAGACAACAATGTCAAAAAGATTTTCCACAACTAAGCGTTATTAACGACGACTTCTCGACGTGGAAACAATGGCTCACCCGGAACAACAGAAAGCCCCGGCTTGAGTCCTCCCCACTTTGCCGCCTCGGACATCGTAAACTGTGCCTGCTCCTCAAAGCTCGTCCCAACCGCCTCAAAGATCCGCATCGACGTCTCGGGCAAAATTGGCATCAGCATCCATCCCAGTTGTCGAAGTGACTCGAGCAATACATACAAAACCTCCGAAACGCTTGTTTTATCTTCCTGTTTACCAAGCTTCCACGGTTCCTTCGTATCAATATATTTATTCAGCTCTCGAACAAATTTCCATGCAGCCTCAAGCGCCTCATCAAATCGCAAATTCTCCATTCCCGATCGGTACGCCGTCCAATGAGACGCAACGTCATAATCTGCACGTGCCGGAACAACGCCCGCAAGGTAGCGATCCGTCATAGCAACTGCGCGATGCAACAGATTTCCAAGTTCGTTGGCGAGATCATTATTGTATCGATCTTCAAAACGTGCAAAGGAAAAATCGCCATCGCGATAAAATGGAATTTCACGCGTCATAAAATAACGAATCGCCTCCAACCCGCGCTCCTCTACGAGCATAAATGGGTCAAGAACGTTTCCAATAGTCTTACTCATCTTCTTTCCATCCACCGTAATCCATCCGTGTACGGCAATCTGTTTTGGTGGCTCCAAACCGGCAGCCAACAACATAGCAGGCCACAATAGAGAATGAAATCGATTAATCTCTTTACCGACAAAATGAATGTCGGCTGGCCATGCTTCCTTCATGCGATTTTCCTCACGTCCAAATCCAAGAGCAGAGATATAGTTTACTAACGCATCAAACCAAACATACAGCACCTGTGACTCGTCACCTGGAACCGGAATACCCCATTGTAATTTCTCTGTTGATCGAGAGATGGATATGTCTTCCAAACCAGAGGTAAGGATTTGACGCATCTCATTAAGTTTATCTACCGGCGTTACGAACGCATCACCTTCATCAAATAATTTCTCTAATGGTTTTTGGAATGCCGAAAGCTTAAAAAAGTAGTTCTCCTCCTCCAGTGGCTCCGGTATTGCATCGTGATCTGGGCATTTTCCCTCCACCAAATCTTTTTCCGTTTTAAACGCTTCGCACCCGACACAATAGAGACCACCGTAAGACTTTTTGTAGATATATCCGGCGTCCATAACGCGTTTCCAAAACACTGCAACCGTTTCTTTGTGACGATCCTCCGTGGTCCGTATAAAATCGTCATTCGTGATATTCCACACGTCAGTAAGCTCCCTAAATTTTGCCGCAATCTCGTCCACAAAAACCTTCGGTGACTTTCCTGCTTCCTGTGCCTTCTGCTGTACCTTCATTCCATGTTCATCGGTACCCGTCACAAATAAGACCGGATGACCTGCCATGCGATGATAGCGCGCGGTAATATCGGCCATAAGATTTGTATACGCATGCCCAATGTGTGGATCCCCTGATGCGTAATAGATCGGTGTTGTGATGTAAAACGTTTTCATAGCGTCTCTATGATACCACGACGATAAATTCTCCTTTTGTATTTTCTGAGGACAACCGTACAGCAAGTTCTTGCGCCGTGCCGCGTAAGAGCGTTTCAAACTTTTTTGTGAGCTCCCGTGCAATCAACATCGGTCGATCGGGCTGTCTTGTTGCGATTTCCTCGATCGTTTTTTGAATGCGATGTGTTGCCTCATACAAGACGACGGTCCCCTCTGTTTGGGCGAGCGTGTCAAAAAATGTTTGACGTCCTTTTTTCTTTGGAGCAAATCCCATGACCACAAATTTATCTGCAGGAAATCCGCTCACGGACAGCGCTGCCATGATCGCCGACGGGCCTGGAATCGGTGAGATAGCAACGTCTGGCAACGTACGCGTGACGGCCTCTACGAGTCGTCCGCCCGGGTCCTCCACTCCAGGTGTTCCTGCGTCGGACACGTAGGCAACATCTTTTCCACCTTGTAAATATGCGAGCACGGCAGGACTTTGACGATCGTGGCTGTGGTGATCGTACCGTTCAACCGGCGTGTTTATATCGAGTTTTTGCAACAACGACTGCGCCACACGCGTATCCTCCGCAAACACAACGTCGACGCTGGAGAGCGTCGACCGTGTACGATCAGAAATATCTTTCATGTTCCCGATCGGTGTTGCAACCATGTAAAGCGTTGCAGACATTAGTTAGAAACTCCCTCAATTACTGGAGCAAGTTTGGATGTGTCTCCCACCTCAATTTTTGTTGTCCCGTCATCCAAGTTAACCCCCTCTCCTTCGTGTAACTCATACGGCCCATTTACGAGCCCCTTGCCAATGACGTATGCGTATAAATCCGTGTCTGGATGTGTTGCACTCCAAGCAAACCAGAACGTACTGGTTGGTGCTAACGAGGCAAACGTTTGATCTCCGTTTACAAGGTCGCCGTTCTCGGTCAGTGACCATACACGGTCCTCTGAATCTACCAATTCCACTCCCTTAATCTTTACAAACACTGTCTCCTCTGTTCGCTCATGCACATGAATCACATTCTGTGCGTCGGCCCACGCAACAACTGCATGTTCTCCAATAAAGTCATTCAACACGCGATCGGCCGCCTGGACGATTGGCCCTTCCTGATACGCCTTAGAGAATCCATCTATCGTGACACCGTTTATCACCGCTTTTGGCTCAAGTGCTGGTTGGTAAGGGGAAGAAAGCGCAAAGTAAATTGATCGCGTTTGCAAATAGGATCCGTACGGACTCAAATTATAACGTCGCTCATACCCTGTGTTTGCGGACATCACCTTACCGTCTGGATGCGCCGTTTTCCACTGACTCCACGTCATCACCTCAAACGGAATACGGACAAGGGATTCCCCTGCACGTTTTCCGTAAATCGACTCACCCAACAATGCGCTCCAGAGGGATTTTGTTTCCGTATCCATAAACAACGCATCGTTATTCCAAACAAGACCACTGAACGCAAAATTTTCTCCCCCTGCTCGAGCAAAGACGCCACCCGTACCCGTCAACGGGCTAAACGTAATAAGAGCATCCTGGCCGTTAATCGTATCATGGACAATATTATGCCAAGCAAGTACCTGACTAGAATAGAATCGTGGCCCGTCGTTTGTCTCGACCGCGTACCCAAACAGCTCGTCAAAATAATCTGTCTCCGCCTCTGCTTCCTCCACGGTTACAAAGTCTGCGTGATCCAGAATAGGAAAGGTATCTGCCGTTTGTCCGCTCGTATGAATATCTGTCGGTCGCACCGTCGTGTGAACGCCTTTAACAGTCTGCACCTCCTCATAATACCCTCCCGCGGTGGTTGTGGCGTTTGGATCTTGATCAATAACGGATACAGCTCCCTTTGAAGACGTTCCGCAACCTGCCCCCAATAGTACGAGGCCAAGGATTCCTACCCCTAATAACTTGAAACGATTCATACAAATAGAGTAATATGATGTTGATAGTGCCTATGCTATCCTAAAAAACCCTAACAATGCAAGCTATGGAAGAAGAAACGAACGAGGACTTCTATTTCTACGAACCGGCCAAGGTTGGCGAGCCTGCTCCAGAATTCACTCTCAACGCTGTACTTGGCAATGGTGAGTTTACCAAAATCTCTCTTGGTGGAACGCGCGAAACATGGACTGTTCTGTTTTTCTATCCGCTCGACTTTACGTTTATCTGTCCTACGGAAATCACAGGATTTTCTAACCAGTGCGCGGAGTTCGAGGCGTTGAATACCAACGTTTACGGGTGTTCTACCGATTCGGTTCATTCGCACAAAGCGTGGCTCAAGGATCTTGGTGAACTTAAAACACCCCTGTTGAGCGACATGACGCATGAGCTCTCTGAGGCCTATGGTGTGCTGATCGAGGAAGAAGGAATTGCCCTTCGCGGAACCTTCATTATTGATCCAGAAGGCATCTTGCAATACGCGAATATTCACAGTAATAACGTGGGACGTAGTATCGACGAGACGCTCCGCGTACTCAAGGCGTTACAGACCGGTGAGCTCTGCCCCGTCAACTGGGAGCAAGGAAAAGAAACGCTCGGAAAGGCCTAAACACAGAAAAAGACGGATAACCGTCTTTTTTGTTTGTCGTATCATTGACAGGACGTTCAATTTGTACTTTAATTATGGCGTCATGTTTGGAGGAACCCATGAAAATTGCGACACCTGTCTGTTTGGATTGTCTGGGGACGCAGGAAGTACGCGAACGTGTCTTGAGCACGCGTGCCCTGTACGGCATGCTCGACGTATTACTGTCCGCGATCGGCGTCATGATCGTTCTGGGAATGCTATGGTGTTTTGACTGGATTAAGATCCAGCATCTCGCAGGAACATTCGTTATCTGTTCTCTCGTGTGTGTTGTTCTCGTTGTTCGACTCGTCGTGCACAGCCAGGCGCGACAGGAGCTCTTTGGACTTCTCGCCTATCGATTGCCAAGCAGCAATACACATGTTCACCAAGTCACAGAGCTTGTAGATGCGGAGTGGATGTTCAATTATCTGCGGCACAGTGCCATTCGCGCTCTCTGGGTTTGTGTCCATCTTCGTCACGACGATCGCGTCACGCAAGCGCCTATCTACCTGCTCTACGTAGGGGCGCACAGGCAGAAGCACTACCGACCGACGGGGTTCGTCTTGTTTCTAGAAGGCGGTCGTCCACGTCGAATTCTAAGGAACGAGGAAGCCTACGCGGTCGACACGTTTCAGGAGGCGTTTGATCTCGTCACCAACCACATGTGCACAGACCCCGGTTTACTGCAACTCGTTGGCGCGACTCCACCCTTCCGACTCAGCTAAAACCCGCGCAATTGCGCGGGTTAACCTTTACCACCGTTGTTTGAGCATCTGCAATACTGTTCGAACACCAGCACCCGTCCCTCCATAGGGAACATACGAGAGGTATTCACGCTCAGCAAATGCCGGACCGGCAATATCCAAGTGCATCCAAGGAATGGCAGGGTCCACAAATTTCTTGAGGAAGAGACCGGCCGTCAAAGCTCCACCCCATCGGTTTACCCCAATATTTTGAACATCGGCAACCTTACTTTCAATCAGTACTTCGTATCCTCGATACAGGGGAAGTTCCCAAAATTCCTCACCCGCTTGATACGAAGCTTCTAGCACTCGTTCTGCAAGCTTCTCATTGTCCGTCATGACGCCAACGATTTCCTCACCTAACGCCACCACACAGGCACCCGTGAGTGTTGCCAAATCAATGATCGCATTTGGGCGCAATTCCGTGGCATACGAGAGCGCATCGGCAAGGGTGACCCGTCCTTCTGCATCCGTATTTAAAACTTCAATCGTAGTCCCGTTCATGGCCGTCACGACATCTCCCGGGCGATACGCAGAGCCCGATGGCATATTTTCACACGCCGCAATCAACCCGTGAACCACCATCGTTGGCTGTAACTTTCCTAATGCGGAAAAAATTCCCAGTACGGTTGCCGCTCCCGCCATGTCACATTTCATGGTCATCATGCCATCGGCAGGCTTGAGAGACAAACCACCAGAATCAAACGTAATCCCCTTTCCGACAAGCGCGATAGATTTTTTGGTTGGTTTGTTTGGTGTATACGTGAGGTGCAAGAAATACGGTTCCGTCGTAGACCCTGCAGCCACGGCGAGGAAGGCATTCATGCCACGTTTCTTTGCTGCTGCGCGATCAAGTACCTTCAGGGACACCTCTGGACAGGATTTTGCGATCGCCTCCGCCGCTCGCTTAAGCTCCATTGGCACCATGTGTGAAGGCGCCTCGTTCACAAGGTCGCGCGCAACAATCGTCGCCTGTGCAAAAACCTCTCCGTCCGCGCATCCAAGCACTGCAAGCTTGCAATGAGCTGGCAGGATTTCAACGAGCGTCAAATTGGCAATGATCGTCTTTTTAGTGTCATCGTTCTTTTTCCACGTATCAAATTTGTAATTTGTCAGCAGTGCCGCCTCCGTAAGTGCCTGTGCGATTGCACGCGGCTCTTGCTCCCCCTTCCCTGCGCCCATCAACACAGCCGCCACAGAACTGACATTCAATTGCATGACCCTAGACCAAGCCGATCCCATGGCTTGGCGCACACGCTCCACAGTCAGTTCTTTTTTTGTTCCCAGTCCAACCACGATCACGTGCGACGGTTGAATCCGACCATGCGTGCGAACAAGCAAAATCTGTGCAAGTTTTCCGGTTATCTCCTTTGCCGTAATCGCTGCAGAAATTTCTCCGCCGAGCGCGGTGTCTATCGATTCCAATGCACCCCCCAATCGCTTTCCACCATCCTCCAAATGTCCCACGATCAACACATTTGCCTCGGACGTTGTAATATCTCCTTGTAAGACCGTAGTTTTCATACGCGTTTTCTGATGTTAGTAAGGTGACTTTATCCAATTTCTCTAATAAACGCAAAACCGAGACATCGCTCGGCTTAGAAATGGAGGAGTTGAAGCGCACCCGACACAGGGTCATCGAGCAAGGGAATCGGATTTGCCCATGATTCTTTTTTCATGGCGCGCAAAAACAGTCGCCGCAATTCTACGTTCTTATTAATACAACCACCAACCATCACAACATCAACTTTGTCTTCCCCAAAATGTAATTGCTTGTGAAGCGTTTTCGCCATCAGAGCCAACTCGTTTGCTGCTACATCTATTATCGCTTCTGCAACCTTATCTCCTTTCAACGACGCTTCCATTACGAGAATCGCGAGCTCGGCAACATGCTGCCGATCAAATGCTGATTGATGCATCAATGGAACGAGCTGAGCCGTAGATGACACCTGAAATTTTTTTAAAACCATTGCCTGCAGGTGCGTTGCAGGACCTCGCCCGTCTTCTGCTTTTCTGACCGCGCGCAAACAGGCAACCCCAATCTCGTACGCGCTTCCTTCATCGGCCATAAGTGGCCCACGGCCCGACACCCATGCTTCGTCTCCTCGCGGATCAATTCCATATCCATTGGACCCCGTTCCCGACACGATTGCGATCGCGGCAGCACGGTCTGTGCCCGCACGCAGGCCGATAATCACATCATTCACTAATAGACGTTTGTTTGGATCTACATCTTTCCACCAACGTTTCTGCATCAACGCACGAGATACGACTCGTGTCATCTCCGATGAATCAAGCCCCGCCAATCCAATCGCGACCCCCGTGGGCACTTCACGCGTTTTCAGTGTTCTCATGAGTCGTTTTACGCCCGCATCCATTTCCGCTACAAGTTTTTTTGATTCCAAGGATGTTAAAAGACCTTTTGCAGGGACGACCACATCAACCAAACGACCACGATCTGTTTGTGCCCGAAAATGGTATTTACTACCACCAATATCCATTCCAATTTGATACGACATAGCCTCAGTATAACACGCGCCCCGCATATAGGAGAACCATGCTATCATTGACAAATCATTCACGATCAGGTAGGGTCTTCCCTTATGCGAATCAATAAGTATTTAGCAAATCACGGCGTCTGTTCCAGGCGCGAGGCCGACCGACTCATAGAGGCTGGTTCTATTCGTATTAACGACCGCATCGCTGTTTTGGGGGATGACGTTGGAGAGGACGATATTGTCTTTGCGAATAACGCACCCGTCAACCCAGAAACAGATGAAATCTATCTCGCCTATCACAAACCACGTGGAGTAGAGGTTACACATTCTGATGATGTCGCACAGAATCTTCCTCGTGCACTTGGTCTTCATGAGCACGTGTTTGCCGTGGGACGACTTGATAAAGATTCATCCGGCCTGCTCCTCGTTACAAACGATGGGGATATTGTGAACAAGATTCTTAAACCAATCGGAGGTCACGAAAAAGAATATCTCGTTCACGTACGACGACCACTAACAAAAGATTTTCTTGAAAAGATTGCCGCAGGTGTACCTATCGATGGACGACCAACACGAGCAGCAACGGTAGAGCGACAGAATAAGAACGCGTTTAAAATCGTTATTACTGAGGGTCGTAATCGTCAAATTCGCAAAATGGTTGAGACACTCGGCAATGAGGTTACCTCTCTCAAACGCACGCGCGTCATGAACATCAAACTTGGTCACCTTAAACAAGGTCAAGCACGACCGCTTTCCAATAAAGAAAAGTCTACCTTGTTTAAACTCCTCGGCGACGATACACAGCTCTTTAAATAAAAAACAGCCCGAATGGGCTGTTTTTTATTGTTTCTTACTTCTTACGCTTTGAGAGCCACCATCCAAGAAGTCCCAGTAATACCACTACGATCAATCCCAGCCACCAAACCTGAATGATCGTCACAAAGAACCACACAATCGCCCACGTCACCACCGCAAGGATAAACGACAGGACACCGATCATTGCACGCGATCCTTGTGCAATCGCTCGTCCCACTGGTGCCAACCCTGGAATATGGAGCGCTATACGCGCCAATGACTGAATCGGCCCAAAAATCATACTATATCCAATAAAGATCATGGCAAACGTAACGAGCCACAAGATCATGCGACTTTCTTTATCAATATCTCGGAGTTTCTGCAGAGTTAATGGATGATCATATTGCGAGAACACATACGTCCGCTTCTCTGGCATGACAACGCGACCATCACTCGACTCACCCGCAACAAGAAGCATATCCGGCGTACGGAATGTGGTGTATACGCTTCGAGCTATCGCTTTGTCGTTAAGATCAAACTCTGTTTCATCGATCGTCTCTACGGTCTCCAAGTATTCTGCACGTTCGTTTGGCGTAATAGTAAAGGAACCAACCATTACATCGTTAGCAATCACATGCTCCGTCTTTACGACCCAACTATCACGTTCCACCTGGTAACACGGAACGGTCTCTCCGGTTTCGTCGTTATATTCCGATCCGTCCTGGTAGAGGATGCGTGTCATCTCATCTTGTTTAATGTCCTTGGAACACTCTAAACTCTGCTTCGTCTCGAGTCGTTCGACGCTTTCATGCTCATAGATACAGTCACTGTCAAAACAAGTTTTTGCTGTTTTCGTGACCAACTCCGGAGCACCACGGAACGTCACATAACCCGACGCGACCGTATCCAAATCAACCTGCTGTGCCACTTGAAAATCCTTGGCGCGATGTTGTGACCCCGCCATCCACATGGCAACAGGTGATCCCAACACGAGCAATACGCCAATAAATGCACCTGCAATCGCCTGCAAAATGTTTGGTTGTTTCTTTGTACGCATCGGTCCGCCACCGGAATTCATTTGCCCGATCGGCCCACTTGGAATGTTATAAGCCATAAAAAAAATACAAGATTTATGCATCTAGTATAGCGAATTCGACCATGTATCTGTAATCCCCCTGTGGACAGCTAGCGCAACAAGGCGCCAATCAAAAAATACACGCCCACAAACACAATGAGAGAAAAAACAGCCCACACTTCCCCAACCAAAACAGATTCCGTTTTTTTGGCCATCACTGCACCAACGGCAAGCATAAGGATAACGACCAGCAATGCGCCCAGGATCCAATACCACAACATAATTAAGAAGTTGATTTTTGTTTTAGAAGATACGTTATGCCAAGCAAGAACAATACGGACGACGAGATCGCCGATCCGATACAGTACTGGCACCACGCATGCAAAATAAAGGCCTGAACACCCACAAAATACAAGGATGCGACGAGTCCTGTAAACGTCAGCCAAGCGCCAATGCGCAGCAATACCTCGTTCTTTCGATCAAAATACGCAATCATCAATACAACGATTGTCAAGTAGTAGAGTGCGCCGAACAACGCCACTGGGATTCCATAAAACTGCGAATATACACTCGTTGTCACAATCTCACAGCCCTGCGTAATGGTGCAGCCAACCACCTCCCCCGCGTAATGCTTCAACGTGAGGTACGTGGCGTCCATGAACCCAAGAGCCCCCACCACAAGGAGGCCTCGGGAAATCCACGTTGTGAATTTTGATGACATGTTATTCCGCGGTCACTGGTTCCGTGCCTACGGTATCTGGATCTTCAGCGCTTGCACCCGCATCCACAGTCGCTGCAGCAACCTCCTCGAGCCGAGCGAGTTCCGCATTAATCGCTGCCACAAATCCTGAATAGCTCGAAGCCTTTAATTGAACACCGTTAATAAAGAACGTTGGGGTTCCCTGTACACCTGCATCGTTACCACTTGCGTAATCGTTTTGAATTTTCTCAGCCAACGCACGATCCTGCAGGTCTGTTTTAAAGAGATCTACGTCTAGCCCAAGCGCTTCTGCATACGACTCAAAAATCCCGCGGGCACCCAAGTTTCCAGACCACTGTTCTTGATTTGCAAAGAGGACATCATGCATCTCCCAAAATTTATCTTGTCGTCCCGCCGCTTCTGCCGACTCTGCTGCGAGTTGTGTTTGTTGATGCACCTGTCGCAATGGGTAATGACGATAGATAAGTCGAACCGAATCCGGATATTCTGCCAAAATTTGCTCCACCACTGGTACAGCTTGTTTACAATACGGACATTGGAAATCAGAATACTCCACGATTGTTATCGCCGCATCCTCAGGGCCTTTGGTGTGCTCAAATGCCGCGGCAGAAGACAAATCTAATGGAACGGCCGTAAACGTTCCGCTATTGTACCCTCCGCTCACGGTCACAAGTCCCCAAACTAGTAACGCCAACACAGCAAATGATCCTCCCCACAAATAGAAACTTTTTAACGTTGATTTTTTCATAGATTCGGTTACGTGCTGTTATTGTAGCATGGTTAGATCCGCTCTAAAAACATCAGTGACTCCACATGCGGTGTACGAGGGAAATAGTTATACAAAGATCCACTCACCACGCGATACGACCCCAAAAGGAGCTGAATGTCTCGCGCTTGCGTGGAGATATTACAAGACAAGTACACAATTTTAGGTGGAAGCACCTCCAACAGTCGATCAATCACGTCTCCGTGCACACCCGCGCGTGGCGGATCTAAAATAATCACACGGTCTCCCACGATCTCTTCCACCACATGCTCGGCGGCAGCTTCCACAACGGTTGCGTTCTTAATTTTATTTCGTGACACATTTTGCCGCGTATACTCACACGCCTCGGCATTATTCTCAACAAGCGTGACCGATTTTGCCGACGACGCAAGGCACAATCCAATCGATCCAACACCAGAATACACATCCACGATTTCTTGATTGGGTCCCAAATACTCTTGAATAGCTGTAAGTGTCTTAGCAAAAATCGGCTGATTCACCTGGAAGAAACTTAACAGTCCGCATTGCAATTGCACACCGTTCAAATCGACAACGAGCGAATCATCTCCACAAGAAAATAGCAAGTCCGTTGGTACCGATGCGGGACTCTTGGGATTAGAGAAGTAGATTTGAAATCCCTTAAAGGTATCACTGAGCTCAGGGTAGACATCTACATCTAACGCCTCTTTTACAAACAACGCCGCAATGGCCTGGCCTTGTCCGTCACTGCGCACAATAAGCGTTTTTAAATCGAGGCGATTAACCTCTTGTGCAATAAGCCAATCAAGAACCTTGTGTGCAACCTCGTTAATAATCGGCTCAGCAAGCGCGCTTCCCTCCACCGCCACTTTTTGATGAGATCCGCGTGCATAAAAACACAACTGCATGGGTGTGTCGCGTGTTTCGGTAAAGAACGAGAATTCCATTTTATTGCGATAGCCATACATTGCCTGCTCGTCTCCCACAATCGGCAATGTGGCCGTCTCAATATGACCCAGTTTTTGCAATGCCTCCTTTGCCATCTCTACTTTGTAACGCTGTTCTGCTTCAAACGTCATCATTTGCCACGGAGAGGTGGACAAATACGACCCCGGTTCTACTGGGTCTATACGATCAGGTGATGCGGTCAGGATGGATCGGGCGATTCCCTCTCTAAATCCACGTTTCTTTTTTAGCACTTCCATCTCCACCTCCTCGCCCGGCAAGGCGTTCCAAACAAAGGCAATGTGGCCGTCCTCCAAGCGTCCCATTCCCTGCCCGCCAAACACCATTTTATCTATTTTGATTGGTTCCATGCGCCGCACGATAGCAAAATCTTCCTCTAATAGCAATGATTGTGTAAAAAAATGAGCCACTTATTCATAGACAACAACAAAACGAAAACAAGGCCCAGCAGATGGATAAATCCATGGCCAGGCCCCATAAGACGTGCTTGCCTCGTGAGAGGAAAGAAGGGGGTGCGCCGGCGTGCCTCCGGCACACCCCCGTGTTGCGACCTCACCCAATCGGATGGGAGGGATTGGTCGCATATGAATCGCCCATACAGAGGAAAGGTACCCACGCGCCAATAGCACGGACGCGTTCCTTTCTTTCCTTTGTATCACTAGTAAATGGTTAGGATTGCTCCAATTTTTCCAAATACTAGCTGGGCTGTGCTGGCTTGCGCCAACACCCCGTGAGACGCCCCGCGAACGGGGTGCCTCTTCCATCGTCGATCGCGGGGAGCCAGAGCGGCTCACTCATTTGCGATGGACCCTTTATAACACAAAACGAGGAGTTTGTCAACCCCTCGCTCTGTCTATGCCAATTATTTCCCTATTTTTAGCCAAAATTCAAGCACCAGCCTTCCCCCATCCCCCTACCTCACCGCCTCATACACACCCTCCACTCCCCCTTTGCTCAACACCAACTGCCAAAGCTGATTATCGCGTGACCTAAACGACCCTGCGCAAGAGAGCAAATAGTACTTCCACATACGGTAAAAACGCTCGTCATATTGATCCTTTATGTGTGGCCAGGCCGCGTCGAAATTTTCAAACCACGCCATAAGCGTTTTGTCATAATCCGCTCCAAAGTTCTGCACGTCCTCCACCACAAATAATCCCTCCACCGCCTTTGCTAACTGTGCCAAACTTGGCAACATGGAGTTGGGAAAAATATATTTTTCGATCCACGGGTCGGTAGAGATGGCCGACTTGAGCGACCCGATGGTGTGCAGCAAAAACATTCCACCCTCCCTTAAATTCTTTGCCGCCACCTCCATGTAGGCTCGATAATTTTTGTATCCCACATGCTCAATCATGCCCAACGACACAATATGGTCAAACGGTTCATTGATCTCCCTGTAATCCTGTAAACGAATCTCCACCGGCAACCCTGCGCAGCGCTTGTCTGCCAACGCTTTCTGCTCTTTGGAAACCGTGACGCCCACCACATGTGCGCCATACGTTTCCGCGGCATACTTAGCAAAACTTCCCCATCCGCATCCAATATCCAGCACCTTGTCTCCTGCTTTGAGTCCAATCTTCTTACAAACCAAATCCAACTTCGCCTCCTGCGCCTCGTCTAGATTGTGAGCGTTCTTCCAATAGCCACAGGTGTACACCATACGCTTGTCCAACATGTCCTGATACAAATCATTTCCCGCGTCATAATGCACCTCTCCCACGGTAAACGCTCGTTTAGATGTTTGACGATTCATCAACACGGACGCCACGGCAATCGCCACCGTTGGCCAATCGCGTTTGAGCCGTGTCCTGATATCAATCCTCATCAACCGCGCAATAAATTCATCAATCTGCGCGCACTCCCACCAACCATCCATGTACGCCTCTCCAAGTCCCAGATTGGCTCTTGTGAGCACGCGCCTATAAAATCCCTCCTGTTTAATTTGCGGGTCCCAAAGATGCTCTCCGTTGAGCACAATATCTGTTCCCTCCAACAATGATTGAATACGTTCCTGTGTGGTCATACGATTATTCAGGTATCACGCCAGCCTCTTGCATCGCTTTAAATCGATCCGGATCTCGCTGCTGTAAATAGACAAGTAATTTACCAAGAACACGATTTTCTGCAAGACCGTGTCTCTTTGCAAAGTCTAATATCTGATCTGCAACCATGTTTAAATCTGTTCCTTCTTCCACAACCCGCTCGACTTCGCAGATCTGAAATTCAAAATCCATTTTATCAAAAACAATGGTAAATCCTTCTTTCTCGTAGCTCGTGCGAATTGTCTTGTATTCAGAAATCCTCTCAAATCCTGCCTTTATCAACTGTTCGTCTGTCAGCTCAAACAAATCTAACCCAAGCACTTCTAAAATCTCTGCGTCATTATCGATCTCCTGATATCTGTCCACACTCGGCTTTCCCTCGGAAATCGCGTGCATGGGGAGTTTGAGTTCAAATCTTCCATCACGTAAGCGTAGCCAGCGATCCGTAGTGCACAACTCAACACCGCGGTCGAAATACACATCGCATATTGTTTTTGTATACATGTGCACCGCTCCCTCAATCAAACGAGCCTCCTCCTCCGGAGTTAAATGAAATTTCTTTTCTACTTCCATCATATATTTTTGGGTTTGTCTTTTGTGGCGAGCAGGTAAACACCGAGTGGAACACAAATATACATGCCAAGGACTGCAATCACTCCAACAAATCCGAGAATCACGTTTATAAGGTTCCCTAAAGCCGCCTGTGTTGAATGCTCGCCAGACGAATCTGGTAAATCCGTCCCCGGTTCCTCTGCGACGAGATTAAACATTCCCGTTTCCTCATTCTTTACGAGCCGTGACTGCACAGGTTGAACCTCCGATTGTGTCGCCGGCGAATCTGCCGTGAGATCATTGTCTCCCACTAACTCGGCAATCATAAAGTTTGTAATTGCGTATCCTGTGAGTGTAAGAAATAGAAGAATAAACGGTGCCGCCATCACTATTCCACCTCGCGTTGTGCGTTTCATATTTTTATGGTTTTTATGAGAACGTGACTGGTTAATTGTTCTCTATCCTCTACCTAACAACCGACAATGTCAAAACCTGCCTCACAGAACAGAGTTAACTTCATTGTAACATGCACCCGTATCGGCTATACTCAATCTATTCTTTATCCTTATCTATGATATTCTCAAAAGCTTTTGGAGCCCTTGCGCTCTCCCTTGTGCTCGTCGGCGCCGGTTGTTGGACGGGCAATCCATTTGCACAGTGTTTTGCAACAACCCCCTGGAACAGTTGCGTAAACTTTGACGGTGTGGACCAAGCACTTATTGGAACATGGACCCTAGACTCCGTCCTTATTGCAGGACAAACGCATCCATTCAGTGGTCGAGAGACAACCTTTGCCATTAATTCGCTCGGTAATACAAGCTACGGTGCCTATAGTGAGGATTGGACAACCGAACTAAAAGAAAATAACGTCCCAGGATTTCCTAGCTCAAATACATGTGAAAGTATTGGATACGGTGGTGGAACGTTTAAATCAGAGGTTGATCTAGATCTTGCTACCTGGGATCCAAATAATCCGACACCTCCATCGAATGTCGCCACCCTCAAGGTCTATCCCGCAGGATCTGACACCACGTTGCGCTGCCAAGCAACAGGGATAGAGGTGGAATCAAGTGGCACCACACCTCCGCTTGGAACAGGTCCGGTGAGCTCTGATTCAAATGGATTACACATGGCCTATACCTACACCGTGAATGAGGATTGGACGGTGCTTACCCTGAGTTTTAATCCTTCCACCGTGGGCGTACCTATCTCCTATACGTTTGTAAAGTAGACCAAAAAAACCAGCATTTGCTGGTTTTTTTTGTTTTTTAGTGTCTATTGAAGCCGTATTTGATTGGTTTTATTCTTGACAGCTGATGCAGTGCGTCGACGACCTCCTGGAGGCCGACGCGATGGGCCAGATCACCATCCCAAAAACGAACGAGCCCCTGCACCGACCTGGTGCAGGGGCTTATCGTTTACCATGTTATACTAGGACTATTCTTCAACCAATCGTATGGGAATTTATCTAACAATCCTTCTCCTTGCCGCATGCGGATTTAGCATCTCGTTTTACATTCGTTACACAAAAACAAAGGCACGCCCCCTCGTTTGCCCACTCAAAGGTAACTGTCATGCCGTCACTGGAAGTTCATTTTCCAAATTTCTCGGCATCCCCGTTGAATTTCTTGGAATGCTCTACTACGGCATTCTCGTGGCAGGTTACGGTGTCGCTCTCACAATTCCGCCGGGTGTAAACCGTGTTACGTCCACACTTCTCATTCTTACAACGATCGGATTCCTTTTTTCGCTCTATCTTACGTTCATCCAAGTGATTACGCTTCGTAAATTCTGCACCTGGTGTCTTATCTCAGCAGCCATTACAACAACATCATTTTTTCTCGCACTTTTCACCGGCACCAGCGTTGCCATCCCGTATCTCCAACTACTCTTTCCGATTTTTTCCATCCTCAGCTACGTGAGCCTCGGTGTCTGTATTGGCGGTGCCACAATTTCCTTTGCATTATTTTTCCAGTTTCTACGTGACTTCCGTATATCAAACGACGAGGCAGAATCATTAAAGAATATTTTTGAACTTATTTGGATGGGATTTGTTATTCTTCTTGTAAGTAACGCTGCCATATTTTTGGCGTTCACCTCTACCTACAATCAGGATCCCATCTTTATTACAAAAGGTGCTACCTTCATCGTATTACTCATTAGCGGATGGTTCTTAAATTTTCATATTGCTCCAAGACTTTTTGACATATCATTCCGTAATAATCAAAAGCAAAAGTTAAGCACGTTTCGCTCCCTGCGTCGCTGGGCGTTTACAGTCGGTTCTGCATGGATCGTGTCCTGGTACGCCGTGCTCTTACTAACCATCGCCCCCGCTGTTATCGTGGATCTCTGGGAGCTGCTCACGTATTATCTTGCTCTCCTACTCGTAGGCGGAATTGTAAGCCAATTTATAGAACAACACTACGCAAAATAAGCGTCCCTCTAACCAAAAAAAACCGCGTCATGCGGTTTTATTTTTATCGAGATCCAAGTAGTTGCAACAGATACCCCACAATAAAGAAGATAATGCCCGTAACACCCAGCGTCATCTCTCGACGCAGATCACGTTTGGTACGCTTGCCGATTTTCCCTTCGGCGAGCACATCACGATGCACCTTAAGAACGATTAACGCAATGAGTAAATCTCCAATCATCGAGAGAGTAAGGCCAGCAATATAGGGAGTCATACAGTATGGTTGTGTGTTAAAATTCTATCAGACATTCCTATAAACATATCCACATGGCAGAATCATTTGAAATTCACTTGTCACGGCGTGCTGCAAGTTTCTTTTTATTGAGCGCGGCAATTCTACTGTGGTTCGGCACAGAGATCCTTTTTCTTCATCGTATTTTTTCTCCCGAGGATCTTACGGATCATCCGTCTTTGCTTTCTGTTGTCGTTATTCTATTCTTTGGAGTAATTCCGCTTCTCGTCATCGCACGTCAAATCCCCTATCTCCTCCACCCACCTCTTATGCTACGTGTTGATGCAGAGACGGTGACGTTTGGAACTGGCTGGGGGTACACACCGACACACATGCCGACCAATGCATTGCAAGACGTACATGCAAGTATCGCAACGCCAAGCATGTCCTCATTTCGACCAGAACAATTACTAAGTCTTGGAGGAGTCGTTCTTGAGTTTGATACAACTAAAGACCTACCAACCGGGCTCGCCACGTCTGCAGGCATTCAATTTGCATTTGGTCGGCTCGTTATTAGTCGACTCTATGGCAACAAGTCGGTCAAAAAAAGCGTCGCCGCTATTCGGCCGTTTTGTCACAAACCCAATGAATCTACCAACAAAAACGCGGACCAACTTGCGCCAACACAGAGCGCAACCCAGTCCGCGAAAAACTCGGTAAGCAAACCTACAGAAGAAAACTAAACACGCCGAAGATCGCTCCTAGAACAAAAATCACAACGCCACTGCCAAAAAGCATCATCCTGCTTTTCCACAGACGCACCACACGAATTGCTGCATGAGGAAGTAAAATAATAAAGACACCCTTTACCACGGCCATCCAACCAAAAAGCGTAATAAGCACTGCCCATCCTTCCCAGCCGTTATGGGAATACAAAATCGCAAGGCCAATTAGGAGAGAAAGCAACCCGGAAATATACATCACCATATGGCTCTGCCTTATTTCCTTAATAAACGACTCAACATAACCTGCATTGAACATTATTCCGAGACCCGCAATCAAACAATAGATTGCAATGATTTGACCCAACCAAATTGACGTAGACATACTTCTCGCATTAGATGAATGAACGTAGAGAAAGTATACGCCCATTGCACAATGGCGTCTCAAAGGTTTGCGATTCTATCCACATGCCATGCCCATACATAGTGGGTTGTGTTTGTTGGTCAATGTCGTATGATCTAGGTATTAGAATAATTTTTTCTTTATGACAAAACGGTTTTTCTCTCTCCTCTTTGCATTCGCGCTTTTGGGAGCTGGGTGTACAAGCGGGTCAACTCCCACCAATACGGTTAACTACAGTGTTGCAGAGCTCAACGCCACGCTTGGTATGGAACTCCCTGTGGACAGCAACATAACAAACGTCACAGATGTTGCGGGTCATTACACGGTGATTGGCTACACAGATCAAACCTGGCAGGAGGTACGCGATTCGTTTCATACGCAACTTATGGCACAAGGATTTCAGGACACCGTGAGTGCCAAAAACTCCGTGATCGCCAATCCCGATAAAGACGTGATTATTGGCAGCTATATAAAAGCAAACCCGGGCGGCACGGGTCCTAACAGTATTGTTACGCGATCCATTACCATCGGCATTGAGGATGGAAAAACAAAGTTCAGCGTTCTGAAACAGTAAACGAAACACCCCCGCATGGGGGTGTTTCGTTTTGCTACATCTCTAAGATTGGGCGTAGAAAGAGAGCTGCCTTTACTCAAGGAAAATAGGCTCTCCTAAATTATCATTGATAGAGTTCACTGAACTGAGCATAATTGATCGATCAAATTGACTGGCAGAGGAGATCATATTCCAACTATCAATTGTATAATTGGTTGCAAAAACTTCCGATACGTCATCAATCTGTTGATTCCAATTGGTTCCATAGAGCTCCTCTGCGACCGACTCCGAACCGATCGGAAAGAGCGATCCATACCGCCCAACCGCATACACTGTTGACACGGACGGGAACTTAATCATCTTTACACCGGGACGATAGCGCACATTTGGCCCGAGCGGATACGATGCCATGACCGCGGTATTCACCAAATGCAACTGATCGTAATTGGTATACCACGTAAAGAACGCTTTCTCGTTGGTAAACGCATGACGTTTACCCGCATGATCCAAAAAGTACACAGTGCGGCAAGGGTGCGTAAAATCCTCATTCCCCGGGCAGACTGTTTTTATCAGTACGGGTGATTCTGCAATCACATCCGCCGCCGGCCATTCCGTAGCGTCAATCGTTATCGGATCGCCTCCCACAGGTGTTCCGTCACCTGGCGGTACAACAATGGGCGCGTCGGACACGGAAATAATTTTGCTTGGCCCATTGGTTGAGTTGCCGTACGTATCCACGCACACGGCACGAATACTGTTTGCCGATCGAAACGTTGTAAAGGTGTAGGTAACCGACCACATCCCCGTAACAGAATCATACGCCATAGGTGTCTCATAGGTACTTGAGACGAGGAGCGTACAGGATTCCACGCCGGCAGAATCGGCTGCAGAAACAGAATAGACTTGCGGAACCGTGTACTGTGCGGAAAGCGGCGATACTGCGCTAATCTCAGGGCCTGTAACGTCTGGCCCCGCCAAGGCAGGAGCAACGGCCGTCATCAAAAACACAAGGGCGGTGAATGATGTCAAAATTCGTCTCATACAATTTTAAATACTTATATCCGTTAGTAATGTATTCGTGCATCTATTTTATCACAGTCTGCAACGGCGGGAGGTCTTCTACCCACTCCACCATAAAGGTAATCCGTCCGAGCGTCTGCCCACGCGTAGTTTGCACATCCACTCTCCACTTACCCGCATCCATACGCGCCTTGTGAGAGAAGCCCCGGTACCCATTCTGCCTCCCGCCCGCAATGCCAAAAGAAAGCTTGTCACGCGACTCCCATTTGCCCGACTCCTCGTTGTAGCGTTGCCAGTTGTGCACGATCCGAGTATTGATTTTCCCGGGAGCAAAAATGGAGGAATACACAAACACCTGATCACCTTGTCGTATATGAATCACCTGTCCGGGTACAAAACGATCAACCCAAGACGTTGCTTCTTCTTGCATCAGATATCCGTCTGTCTGCGATTCGATGTAGTGGTATACGCCCGCCTCGGTAAGGGAAAGCGGGATCGGAGGAATAATGTTGAGGAAATAAAACCCATTCATGCACGCAAAAATAATCAGAATCGTCGTACGCATTTTTTTCTTTCGCACGCGAAACCGTTTGAGATGTCGATTCATACTATGCAAATAAAACGCCATTGCAATCAAACTTACACACCCGCTAAAGACAAACACCCACACAGAAATAGAGTTGAGCCAAAACGGCAGCACCAAAATACAGTAAGACAAGACAACAAAATAGTAGACACCCACCTGCACAACTGGCTCACGATAATAGTCCCGCAACGTCTCATTAGAGATCATTAAAAACACCACGAGGATCATGAGTGGCCAAGACGCAGACAACGATCCACTAAACCAATAAAAGATAAACGAAGCACTCAGCAACGCACCTAAACTAAACTGCATCCCCAGAGGAGCCAACAGCCGCAGATACCGTGTAAACCGGTTCTTTGGCACTTTTCCTACCCCATACACGTTGACATAGGCAATACTTGCCCCCGCCAAAATCGCATGTAAACCAAGCAGAAGAAAGGCCGTTCCGATTTGAATAGTACGAAACGTTACAAAGTCTACCGCGACTCCAACTAAAAGAGCCGCCGGTAAGAGCCAGCGTTCGTACTTCTCGTAAAACGATCGTAATTGATAGTAGCGCGTGAGGCGCTTAATGTGCTCTTTCATCCTCCGTTTTTCCTATAATACCAGATTCTGGCTATGATAACTGTACGATTTATCCCCGTTTTATTTCTCCATTTTGTCGCATTCCTTCAGTAAAAGCGATAGAATGAGGAAATGCTCGTATGATCGCTTGACAGATTCGTTAAAACAGACTATGCTTGCACCTTCATGCCAAGAGAAGAACTAGAACAACACGACTTTAATGGACTCGGGATTACACCCGGCCTTCTCAAGCGGCTGCAAGCGCTCAAATTTGAGCATCCAACTCCTATTCAATATAAAGCGATTCCTGTCGCCACAGCCGGTGAAGACGTTGTGGGTATTGCCCAGACTGGATCCGGTAAGACACTTGCTTTTTCTATCCCTGTATTGCAGCACGTCGCCGCGTCTAAAACGATGGGACTTATTTTGTTGCCAACGCGAGAACTCGCGATTCAGGTAGAAGAGACCATCCGTAAGCTTGCCGGCGCCTCTGGTCTTCGTACCGCCATTGTGATTGGTGGTGCTAACCCACGCCCTCAGATTCGTCAATTGCGTGCAAAACCACATGTAATCGTTGCAACACCGGGACGACTCATTGACCATATTGAGCAAGGTAACATCAATTTGCATAACATTGGTATTCTTGTTTTGGACGAGGCTGACCGTATGATGGATATGGGATTCGCCCCACAATTAGAGCTTATTCTCCAAGGTGTACCTGATCAGCGTCAGACGATGCTCTTTTCTGCAACCATGCCAAAAGCAATTGCAGACATGGCACAAAAGTACATGAAGTCTCCTTTGCGTATCGAGGTCACACGTCCCGGCACAACGGCAGAAAACATTGATCAAGAAGTCTTTATCGTCCATAAGGATGACAAAATGGCCCTCATGGAACGACTGCTTAAAGAGTACAAAGGAACCGTGCTTATCTTTAGCCGTACAAAACACGGGGCAAAAAAGATCGCTCGTGCAATTCGACTCCTCGGACATACAGCAGACGAGATCCACTCAAACCGAACACAGAGCCAGCGACAAAGTGCCCTACGAGGATTTACCAACGGAAAATATCGTATCCTCGTGGCAACCGACATTGCCTCGCGCGGAATCGATGTCAAAGATATCGAACTTGTCTTGAACTTTGATCTTCCAGATCAACTAGAGGATTACGTCCATCGTATTGGACGCACGGGTCGTGCTGGAAAATCAGGAAAAGCAATTACCTTTGCGTGTCCCGACCAAAAACGCGAAATTTACCAAATTCAGCAGTTAATTGACGTTACGTTACCAATCAAGTCCCCGTCGGGTGAGGCGATGGACCCTATTAAGCCTCTTGCAAGCGGGCAACGTTCCTCTAGCGGTGGATCTTACCGTCGTGGCCCACAGGGTCGTGGAGGATCAAGACCATCACAAGGACGCTCCGGTGGATACACAGGCAACTATCCAAAGCGAAGCCAGTCTGGATCCCAGGGTGGACGATCACAGGAACGTTCCGGTGGATCTGGAAGCTATGGAGCTTCACGGCCACAAGGTCGCTCCGGTGGATCTGGTTCCGGAAGCTATGGAGCTTCTCGATCCCAGGGACGCCCAGCACCTCGTAGCGCCGATCGTCGACCAAAGCAACGACCATAATCATGTATTAAAAAACCCCTACCGATTGGTGGGGGTTTTGTTTAACCTCCTACCCCTCTTATCTCCCATTGACAGTAGGGCTCTCATTGACCAATTTAACGTAAGAGAATCCCTCTTTTAAGGGCAGTAATGTCCTCACCTATTTTAGGGCAAATCATCGCCCTCTCGTAGGATTGTCGTGAGTTTCAGTATCGTAAATAACAACATGGTCGTCGGGTGCGAGTGTGCACAGATTCTTCATGAAGTATGCCAAATTAATGACCTAATCTGGATGTGAAGACCGCTATCTCCTTGCCCATTCATCCTGCGATTCCCGAGTAGGCTTTGGGAGAGATTAATCGTGCCCCTCAGGTGCTTTCCTGGAGATGAGTTGTTCCTATCAGATTTAGAACGCTGGTCTAGAAGACTCACGCAGACAAAAAGGGTATTCTTTGACGAGGTCAAGTCCCAGGGGTAGCATCCGGCCTCACATGTCTCAAACTCTATTGCTCGCCATCGAGCGCCGCAAAGGTCGCTCGTCTCCGGTGGGCGATTCATTATTTGTATTAAACGAAGAATTTGGGAACGGAAAAGGAGCAGCCTCTAGGCTACTCCTTTATAAGAATCAACGTATTCTCAGACCCAACCAAAAAGCCTGTATTAATCAACCCGTTACTTTTCTGCGCGTTTGAGCATAAAGGAAAGGATCGGCGGACTCACAAGTGTCGTCAGAATCACCATAATCACAATCACAGAGAAGACCTCATTGCTAATGACTCCTAAGCCTATACCGATACTCGCAAAGATCAATCCAACCTCGCCACGTGGAACCATTCCAAATCCCACAAGCGATCGATTAACTCCTTTCCCTGCTGCAAAACCCGCAACATACTTTCCTCCAATCGCCACCAACGTAATCGCAAGGGATACAAGGACGACACGAACATCGGAAAGCGTTGTGAGGTCTACCGTCATTCCCGTTACCACAAAGAAGATCGGCACCAAGAACAATCCAAGAGGTTCGACGATTTCTTCTATGTGTCGGTCTGCATGTTTATCCATCGCTTCCAAAACAGATGTACGCGTCGCGGCGTCTACCTTTGCATCCATAATCTTCTTCACATCCTTTACAATATGCGGATCTTTAAAGTAACGGAAATGAACCGGATCCAACACTAGACCTGCCGCAAACGCTCCAATAATAGGAGCAAGGCCAATCTCGGATGCGAGGAAGGCAAAGAAGAGGCCAAAGGAGATCGCCATTGTAAACTTCATGCCGATTCCTGTGTGAATCTTGGAGAAGAATTTGCCAAGCCACTTAGCCGCAAATTGACCAATCACGATTGCTCCCACAAGGAAGATGATGGCTTTTCCGGCAATAAGACTGATTACGCCAAAGCTCACCGCACCAACGGTAGCAATCGCAGAAACAATCGCCAAGATAATCAAACCAAGGACGTCGTCAAACACCGCTGCGCCTAAAACAATCTGTGCTTCTTTAATGTGCAATTTTCCGAGTTCCTGAAATACGCGTGCCGTAATACCCACGGAGGTTGCCGTAAGCGCTGCTCCCAAAAACAAGTACGCGTTAGAATCAAGCCCTGGCAAAAGCCAAGGCCCAACAACATAGGTTCCCAACACAAATGGAACGACCACACCAACAACGGCAACAAGGATCGCCTGTAGTCCAACTTTCTTCATTTGCGTGATATTGGATTCCAACCCAATCTGGAAAAGCAAAATCACCACTCCAAGCTCTGCAAGGAATTCAATGATGATGTCATGCTTCATCGGCTCAAACCAATCAAAACCAAGGAGCGCGAGGTTGCCAAGTACAACACCCAACACCAACTCACCTAACACGGAGGGCTGTCCGATTTTTTCTACCAAGCCAGAAATCCTTGCCAACATCAACAAAACAGCGATCCACAGAATAGTGACCGCAAACGTCGCATGCCCTGCCTCTGATTCAGATCCACTTGCAAACGCGACTTGTGCCAACAAACCTCCAAACAGTGCCAAAAAAAAGATTGCATGCCGTTTAACCGTTTGCATTCCCGTTTGTAAAGCCTCTCGTACGTAATTCATACCTAATGTACCAAACATGATTTATAATAATCGCCCCTGCTCTTGTTCCTCCTCGGATCGCAACACCCGCCTGTACAAGCAGTGATCGCAATTCGTTCCCTCACGAGGAAGACTCCCCTCCAAACAAACCTTAATCTCCTCCAACACACCGTCCACCCAATCGGCTTTACCCGTATGCGGAATCACATGGACATCAAACTCGAGCTTTCCATCAAACGCAGCCTCGTCTGGCTTCCCGGTGCAATACACAAAATATCCTGTATCGCTCACCGTAAGCCCATTGTGACGCAGCAGCCATTGGTAGACCTCCATCTGCCGCTTGTAGGAATCCTGCCATGGCTCGTTAAGCTCCGTTACCGGCTCCGATTTTGCCGTCGCCTTATAATCCACAACGTAGTACGTGCCTGCATCATCTACCCAGAGATCGTCGATCGCGCCGCAAACTGTAAGCCCTGTTGCTGTATGGACCGTGTCGACTCCTTCAAAGTTTTCTCTCCATTGCCGCATCTTGGTGTGTACAGCTGGCTTCATAGCTAGGCCGTACTTTTCTTGCAAGGGATGCTGTGTGCTCGCGGCACGATGGACATCAAATTCTGTTTTGAGCAATTGATCCACCGCCGAGTTGAGATTAAAGGGATACCCCGCCGGTCGCTTGAGTCCCTTTTTATTATCCAACCAGAAACAGCGCGGACACTCTTTATACAAATCTATTTTGCTTCTACTGAGTCGCCATTTTTGGCCTCCGTAGTTCCAATCCGCTCCGCGTGGGATTCGGTAATAATCGGACATAACCTACAGCGATGTAATAGAGATATTGGTAAAACTCACATCGGCATCCTCGGAATAGAATCCAACATATCCATTCGTATCGAGTCTATCGCGTGTATTTTGAGTATAGGTCAACACGTTTGATCCATTCACCAATACCGTGATCACAGACCCACGGATCTCTACCACAACATCATACGCCGTTTGAATCGGAAAATTCTGTGCACCAACGGCCGACGTCCACAAAAAGTTTTGTGCGTTGTTGCCAAGAGCTTCTCCAAGCTCAACACCATATCCGTTTGGTTTAAAAATCAGGTATTTAAATGTGCCATCCTCGTTGTAGCCAAATGGGAGCCAAGCAACCTCCCAAGGATTTGGTGCAGACCCCGTCCGCAACTGTGCACTTGTTTTGATCGTTGTTGCAATGCGATAATCTCCCGTCATCCACTCGCCTGTTCGTACGAGCCCCGCGTGCGTTTCTCCCGCCATCGTTGCCGCCATGGGTCGCAAATGGACGTTTTGTGCACTTGGGTTTACTTCAACCACTCCATACCCGTTAAACACCTCAAAAAAAGATGTCGCTACTTGCTGTGTCATGTCTGCAAGGTTGACCCCATCTAATACGAACGTTGGTGCGAGAGGAGCCGTAGCGGTCACTTTCTTACGTGTTTGCCGACGTGTTTGCCGAATAAGTTTCTTCTCTAACCGTGTTGAGAGGCGTTGTTGTATGTGCTTTTCCGACGCTCCTGCCGCGTCTGCCGTATGGACCAGCTCCGTTCTATTCAAAAGCGGCGACAGACCAACAACACCAATACCGAGAGCAAAAAGGCTCAAAACAATCTGTTTTCGATTCATAGTTAGAATAATGATTGGAGGTAGTATAGCACACCCTTAAAACGATTAAAGCCCAGCGATTGTGGCCCTTATAGCAAGCTCCGCGCCATCTCTGGTGCGGGGTTGTCTGTTATTCTGTGGTTTTTCCGTCAAAATGTTCTTCTATTTCTTCGGCCTTTGTATGCTCCACCATGGCATCCTTATGCTCAGGCGGTGCGTACACCGTGTAGAGTTTTAATGCACCATCACCCGTATTGATAATATTGTGTTTAGTACCGGCTGGGACAACAACAGCAAAGTCTGCCGCAAGTGTGTGTTCTACCCCGTCTAATAGAGCCTTAGCTGACCCTTGTTCGATGCGAATAAATTGATCAAGAGTATGTACCTCCATTCCGATCTCATCACCCGGCTGCAAACACATCAACACAAGTTGACTGTGCTCTGCAGTATACAAAACGCGGCGATAGTCGGTATTCGTAAGCGTTGCGACCTCAATGTTTGTGACAAATCCTTTCATACATAAAGGCTTAATTGATTGAGTTTCTCTGTATACTTTCATCATACGCCTCACGACAAGATATGAACACTCCAAATTAATTCATTCTTCATCCAGCCTGTCGTAACCCAAGAACACGTGTGTTTGAAGATGCATATCCTCGGCGGAGCAATAGCAAAGCTCTACCGTCCGATCACGCGCAGCAAAAATCGATAAATCTCCACCATCGCAAACGTATCGAGCTTGCAGTACTCCAATAAATCTCTCGCAATCGCCTCTTTCTCTTCCTGTGGCGTTGCCTTGTTAATCATCTTTTCCCATCGCTCCACGGCCTGATCCCCTTTTTGAATCCCCAACGCCTTGTACGTGAGCTCCGGCACTAACACCGGCAACACATGTTTAATACTCACGCTTCCTTTAAACTTGGCGTCCACGTAATAATTTTTGGAAAATATTTCCATAAGATCAAACATGCGATCGTTGAGCCCTTCCAAAAACGGTGCATGGTCCGGGTGCAACTCAGCGAGTTTATTGTTGCGTTGTGACTCATACGATTTATACCATGAGATAACCGATCCCTGCGTGTCAAAATCCTCGTGCATCCGCTCTACAAGCGCGCGTGTCAAATCGCCTTTGGGCTCGGTAATTAAAAATTCACGGTGCTCCAGCGAGCCGTCTTCCTGCATGATGTGCAGAGAATATTGAAACGGAACTTGTTCGTACGCGCCAAACCCGTCAAACCGCGGGATGGCACTCGAATAGCCTTCGTAATCAAAGAAATACAGTGGGAACACAAGCGCCCCCAACGCCTTTGAGATAGCCGTATGATTAATAAGTGGTCGTCCGGTGGTATAGGCATCGTATTGCGCCTTCTTGGCCCCTTTGAGCACCTGTGGGTTATTGATGTCGTCCAACGTGTAAATACCTCGATCAATCCAATCGTAAAAAATCTTTTTACTGCCGCCGATACGATTGATGTCATGAACGGAATACTCCGGTACCTGCGGGTTGGAATAGCGAAACGTGGTGCATTGCGCGTTGTGACCGCGGTACAAACATTCGCACCCCTTTTCTTCCTCCATCTGCAAGTAGGATTTAAGATCCATCATTTGTTCTTGCACCTCCAATTCTGCCGCAAGTACCTCGTCTGTCAGGTCGGCGATCACAAACAGCTGGTGATAGTTGACCTCGCCCTGCTGCCGGTATTCACTATTGAGGTGGATTACGCCTGCTTTAACGATTTTAAGGCCGCTGCGCTCAATCACGGTCTTCTGAAACGCCAAGTCGTTTACGTGGTGATGCGGTACTTCTCGTTTTACATCATTAGTCGCCTTGACCTCGTACAATTCCCAGCCGTCCAAAACTGCATTCCACACCAAAATATCCGCCTGCACAAAAAAATCGTCCCAGACAAAGGCTCCTTGGAACACTGTGGGCGGATGCGTGGACAAAAGTGCTTGCGTTGGCTTCACGGCGGATCGCCCTACGATTTCTATCAGCACGCCGTTGGGGAATAAGTTACGGGCGGCTTGGTCCGCCAGATTTCCCTCTTCAATAATCTTTTTTTCAAATTCGGACAATTCCGCACCAACAAACAACTCCGGCTTGTGCTTTTTGAGCCAGAGGTTCTTTTTGCAAAAGGTGTATTCCAAGTAATCGGTTTTTGAGATGTTCATGGAAGCAGTATAGCAAATAAGATTCCCCCTAAATGAGAAGACCGCCCCGAAGCAGCGCCAGGAGGCGGTCTTCAGAGCGGTCACGTTGTTCAGGCCTGGGCGATCTCCATCGCGTCCTGGAACGCCTGAGCGTTCCGGACGGCCTCGGGGTCGGTCAGATCCCCGTCGTCGTCCGCCGTCGCCTCCTCCTCAGGCGGCGCCCACGGGACGACGTGAGCCGCGTAGGCCCACGCGCCGCCGATCTTCTCCTCCTGCAGGACATACGAGTAGTCCTCGTCGCCATCAACCGGCGAGCCGGTACGACGACGGCCCTCGGCCTCCTGGTTGTTGCTGGGAAGATCCAGCAGCAACTCGTAGAACCAGCGCCCGTCAGGGCTCGGTTCGGTCTCGTCGACCTCCCCGTCCCAGACCACTTTCGGCGGCAAGAGGACCTTTTTCAGGCCCTCCGTGTTCCTCCTCCACGGGGTTTCCTCATACTTGGTCGTACACTTCAGCAGACGCAACTGCCGCATTTTTCGCCTCCACACAGGTCGCTTTATGCTCCCTGGCCAACCAAATGACGCCTTCACATATATCAAAAAACCGCTCGTTTGTCAACCCCGTGCTGTCCACAAACAGGGTGAAAACGAGCGATTTATGAGCAAATGCGCCTATTCAAGGATTCTCACGTCAATCTTTCGAATCGCATTCCGCCCCACGTCGCTCTCCTGCAACGTCTCTATTTGGCGCGCCAGCTCCCCCATGGTCATATCCCGTTCCCCATGGCCTGGGATAGAAACATGAATTTTTGTGTCAGCTGGGTAGTGATCAATCAATCCCAACACACCTTCTTTTTGATAGGCAAACTCTGGATTTTGTTCTGACATAAGCGGATTAAATGAATACCCTCATTTTACCAGACAAATCACTTATCAACACAAAATCCGCTATGGATCCTGTATTATGCGGCAACAGATGGGCAGAACGAGAGGAACGAACTCCATCCACCCCCAAAGACTAGCCAAAATAATAGATTCATGGTATACACAGCTTCACTATGGCACAAGGAAACGTAGTTGTTCGATTCGAGGAAGTCACCTTTGGCTACCGCTCAGAAAACCTCATCTTAGACGAGGCGAGTTTTTCTGTCCGAGAAGACGCCAAATTAACCCTCATGGGTCAAAACGGAGCTGGCAAAAGCACCCTGTTTAAACTCATTACCGGTGAGCTGGCGCCCGACCGTGGTCAAATTCACTTAGCCTCTGGTGCCACAATCGCCACTGCCAAGCAGGTCATGGCGCGAGATCTCCTCACCGACACGGTGCGTGAATACTTTGCGCGCGCCTTTGAGGAGGTTCCCTATAACTTGGATAAGCGTATTGCCGATGTCCTGAGCACCGTCAACCTCTCGGCGCCGCTCGATCAAGCCATTGGCACGTTCTCAGGTGGTCAACAGGCGCGTTTACTTCTTGCCTACGCATTGATTCAGGAGCCGGACATTTTGCTCCTAGACGAGCCGACCAACAACCTGGATCAAGACGGAATCAATTACCTCACGGCGTTTTTGATCATGTACCCAAAGACGGTTCTCGTAATCTCCCATGACGCCGACTTTTTAAACAGTTTTACAGAAGGTGTGCTGCACTTGGACGTGTACACCGGCAAGGTAGAAAAGTACGATGGAAACTACACGGACGTGGTAGAAGAGATTGCCGCGCGCGTGGAGCGAGACCGTGCCAAGAATGCCCAGTTACTCAAGACAATTCAGGATCGCAAGGACAAAGTCAACTTCTTTGCCAACAAGGGAGGAAAAATGCGAAAGCTTGCGAGTAAATTACGAGACGAGGTCGCCGACGCGGAAGACAACATGGTGGACGTCAAACGCGACGATCGCACCATCCCACCGTTTACTATTCCTGCACAGCATACGTCCGAGGTCGTGGTACGCATCACGGGCGTTAAAGTGATTCGCGATCATGAGGCTAAGCACGCCAAGGTTAACCTCTCACTGCGTCGCAAGAATCATTTGCTCATTACCGGACCCAATGGGATCGGCAAAAGCACACTGTTACGCAGCTTGGCAGAGGGTACCAACCCAGACGCCATCATCACCGAAGGCGTCAAAGTCGGCTATTACCGGCAAGATTTCTCCGGGCTCAACATGGAAGAGACGGCCTATGCGTCCCTTGCCAGTATGATGGATGAGCAAGACAATGAAGAAATACGTCGCACAGGAGCACGCTTTTTGCTCGACGGCGAAACATTGGCAACACCTGTAGCCGCGTTGTCAGAAGGTCAAAAAGGCTTACTCTGTTTTGCACGGTTTGTGCTGCAGCAACCGGGACTCCTTATTTTTGATGAGCCTACCAACCACATCAACTTCCGTCATTTGCCCATTATCGCCAAGGCGTTAAACGACTATGAAGGATGTTTGATCATGGTCAGTCACGCAGACGACTTTGTGAAACAGGTGCAAATTACCGATACCCTAGATTTAGCAACACTTACCCCAGATTCCTAATTACAGACTATGTTTAATAATACGCGAAAAAGCAGTGGCGGTGGATACAAAGGACGCGGCGGCAACGGCGGAGGCGATTGGAAGCGTGATGGACAATCCGGTGGAGGACGACCAGACATGCACCGGGCAACCTGTGTCGAATGTCGCGCCAACTGTGAGGTTCCATTTAAACCAAACGGTAAGAAGCCTGTATTGTGCAGCGATTGTTTCCGCAAGGACGACGGTGGACGACCAAATTTTGAGAAGTCCGATCGTTATGATCGACCTGAGCGTTCTGACCGATCAGACCGCTACGAGAAGCCGAGCTTCCGCAGCGCAGCCCCATCCAACGACAACGGAGAGGTGGTAAAGCAACTCAAGGCGCTGAACGACAAGATGGATCAGCTCTTGGGGGCGATTGCCAACATGGAGCAATAAAGATTCACAAAAAAACCAGGCGATAAACGTCTGGTTTTTGGTTTGCGATCTCGTTTTAATTTACTGCGATCCCCTCCCAAACATCCACATCGAATTCTTTGAGCACACGTGCCAGATCCACAACCGAGAGTCCGAGCACACCAAAATAATCGCCTCGCATCTCCTCTAAAAACAGTGAGGCATACCCCTGTATTGCATATGCTCCGGCACGATCTAGCGGCTCTCCGGTTGCAACATAATCATCAATTTCTTTATCGGTATAGGCAGTAAACGTCACGTCTGTAATTGAGACCGCTTGCCGTGTCTCATTCGTGACTGCATCAATCACGGCCAGCCCCGTCATGACTTGGTGTGTTTTACCACGCAACAATCGCAACATTTCTCGTGCGCGTTCTGGCGTATGAGGTTTCCCCATCACCATCGATTCGAGAACAATGATTGTATCTCCTCCAATCACGAGACCCTCTCCCACCGTGTCCACAACTGCCCGTGCTTTCCCGAGCGCGAGGTGCTGCACCAGAGCCTCCGGTGCCATGTCTAATGCCATGTCTTCTTCGTAGTCACTCGCAACCACCTCAAACGGGAGTCGCAGCAGCTCCATCAATTCACGCCGACGTGCAGATGTGGAGGCTAAAATTATCTGTTGTTTTTTCATATTACTGTCGTACGGATTCTAATTGTATTTGGTAACGCATCCATGATTTTTCCATGCGTTCCAATTCTGATTTTATCTCCTCAAGTCGTTGCGATTTAGCTGGTGCGTAGTCTGTAGGATTGTTAAAAAAGAACTTAAGGATAGCACTTTTCTCGGATTCTAAAACGGCCATCTGGCCCTCGAGTCGCTTAATGGAGCGCTGCAATTCCCGCGCGCGCTCGTACTGTTGGCGTCTCGTAACACGGTCTTGCTCAACAAGTGGGTCCTCCAATGTCGCCTCGGATTCCAACTGAGACTCTGCCTCCATAAGCTCTGCCACATCCTGCACGTATTCCTCGTACGGCCCAATATACTCGCGAACCGACCCGTGGCGCACCTCCAAAATCCTGTCCGCCAGCGCGCTTACAAACGTTCGTGCATGTGACACGAATAAGACGGTTCCCTTATAGGCCTTAAGCGCAAGCGCCAACCCCTCTTCCGTTTCCACGTCCAAGTGGTTTGTAGGTTCATCCAAAACAAGCACCGTGTGCTCTTGCAACAACACACCTGCCAATGCCAATCGCGCACGCTCACCTCCAGACAACACCTGCACACGCTTATCTAATGCGTCGCCTTGAAATAAAAAGTTTCCCGCCATCATTAAAATCTGCTCACTCGACGTATTTCCCGGCGCGCAGCCCATAAGATGCGACAACACCGTGTCCTTATCCGACAGCGACGCACTCGTGAGCTGATCGTAATACCCAATATTGGCATGCTTCCACCATTTATACTCTCCGCTCATGGCCTCCAGATTTCCGACGAGCGTTTTTAGGAGCGTTGATTTTCCGCGACCATTCTCACCCGTAATCACCACTTTCTCACCGCGCAGAATATCAAATCCAATGCCTGCGGCCACCGAATGACCCGGATACCCAATCTCCAAATCACGGACGCGTAACGCCAACCCTGGATGCACGAGAGGCGACGCGATTTTAATACGTGTCGTTGCCAGGTCTGCATCGATTTTTTGAATCTGTGAGCGCAATTTTTGGATATGCTTCATCTTATTTTGTGCGCGTGTTGCCAAACTCGCCTTGGCGCCAAACCGATCCACAAACGTTTGATGATGCACGATCTCACGCGACAACTTCTTGTTTGTGCGTTTTATAAATTCTAATTGCTCCGCTTTCCACGCAAGGTAGGACTGTACGTCTCCGTTATACGTGGTGAGGTTTCCGCGTTCAATCTCATACACCGCGTCACAGGTGTTTTGCAAAAACGTGCGATCGTGGGCAATCAGCAAAAAACTGCCCCTGTAATCAGCCAACACGTTTTCCAACAACAACAGCGTTTGCAAATCCAAATAGTTGACTGGCTCATCCAAAAACAACAACGTTGGCTCCTGCAAAAACATTGCTACTAATTTAACGCGCATCTGATACCCGCCCGACAACGCCGCAGGCGACTTGCTTAACTGCGCCTCGTGCAATCCAAATCGACTTCCTCGTTTTTTGACCTCCCACGAAGGTTTCCCACTCACGGTTTCCAAGTATCCCTGCGTCGAAACATGATCTGGCAACACCTCTTGCTGATGCACCACACCCACATGTGTGCGATCAAACATCGTTACACTCCCGGCATCTGGTTCAATGTCGCCCGTGAGAATTTTAACAAGTGTTGATTTTCCTGCGCCGTTCCTGCCAATCAATGCAATCTTCTGACCTTCTGACAACAAAAAAGACACGTCGTTTAAAACGGTTTGTTTGCCATAGGCTTTACGAATCCCTTGCACTTCCAACAGCGGCTTTCCCATAGTGGCCAGAATCTACCACAAAAAACACAAATTTGGGAGAGAAACAGCCTTCACACTGTAAACAACCACTGTAAGTTAGGTTATTTCTCCCGAGCCCCATACAAAACATCACGACTGACAATAGCCCATGTATCCGCCATCTAAATATTGAACATGCGTATATCCAAGTTCCAGCAACGTTTGACCCGCAAGAGCTGCGCGGCCGCCACGTGCACAGTAAACAATAATGCGTGTCCCCTTGTCTGGAACCGCTTCTTCGACCTTAAACTCCAAAAACCCACGAGGAATATGCATAGCATTCTCAATATGACCAGCATTCCATTCATCCTCCTCCCGAACGTCCAGTAAGACGTGCTCAGTATCATCTGCAAGTAACGTTTTGTATTCATCACAAGAAATACTTGGCGTTTCCTGCAAAGCCTCCTCAGCGATTGTTTTTCCTGTTTGTCCAGTCATACATTTTATTAAGAAATCAAGATAACTGTTTCCGGCTTCTTTGTTCCCTTGTGCGGCGCCATGCCCGAGAGAGGAAATTCCACCGTAAACGTGGATCCCTTACCTTCTGCCGAAACAAACGTCAGCGTTCCTCCCGCCTGCTCCACCATTGTTTTTGTAACATACAGCCCAAGACCCGTTCCCTCGGCTGGCGACAAGATTGCATTATCTGCACGGAAAAACTTTTGAAAGAGTTGAGACTGTTGACGCACGGGGATCCCAATACCGGTATCCGTAACAGAAAGTGCAATCCTTTGATCATGCGACGACAAGGAAAGTGTAATCTCTCCTCCAGTATTTGAATATTTCATGGCGTTAGAAACAAGGTTCTGAACAATGATACCAAAGATATCCTTATCAATCCCCGTAACTATAGGCTCCGTTGGGACTCGTGTCTCAAAATAAACACCTTCTTTTTCCGCAACAAGACTCACATCCTTCCCAAGCGATCTCACCAACTCACCAAGATCCACAGATACTGGTTGGATGCTAATTGTACCCGATTCCAATCGATTCACATTTAGAAGACCTTTAACAAGATCCACCATGTGCTCCTCACTCGAATGGATACGGTCAAGATACTCCTGTTGTTTATCCGACAACGAAGCGCGGTCCTTTAGTAGAAGTTCTGTAGCCCACTTAATTCCCGTAAGAGGAGTACGCAATTGGTGTGAGGCAATTGAGATAAAATCTGTTTTCATATTATCGATCTCCCGCTCTTTTGTAACATCCTCAAACATCACTACAACACCTAAAATACTTCCCTCATGATTCACGAGGGGAGCCACGTTTTCCTCGATGGGGATCTTTACACCATCATTGCGCAACAAAAGCGTATGATTTGCGCGTGTTCGCACGGCTCCCGCCTTAAGCGCTTCCGTAATAAAGACATCTTTTTCCTCTCCAGTTTCTTCTGAAATAAAGCGCATGACTTGTTTGTAATGTTTCCCAAGCGCATCTTTTTCCGATATACCAGTCATCTCAACCGCCACACGATTGAATTGCTGAATAATCAAATTTGGATCCACCACAAACACAGCATCCCCAATTCCCTGCAAAATTGCCTCGCTTTTTTTGCCTATCTCCTCCCGTGAACGGACGAGTTTATCTACATACGTTGCCATTATCCACACACAAAACAAAATAATACCCGACAAAATAGAAACGATTGCAATAATCCACCTACCAAGAGCTTGTGCAGGAACAAGCACTTCCGCTTGATCGATTTTTGTCACAAGGCCCCAATTAAGGCTTGGAATATAGCGCCAGACAGCCAGCACGTCCCTGCCTCGATAATCGACGACAAATCCTTGATCATTGTCTCCCAAAACAGCACGCTGCGCAGGGTTATTGAGAACCTCTCCCGAAAATGGCAGCGATACAGTAAACGCCGCATCTGAATTAAAGCGCAATGGATTTAAAAAGAGCACAGAATTCCCAACAAGTTGAGCAACCTCAGTCTCTCCGGTCGTCCCGAGTCCCGTTGTATCCTGGATAATGGCGTACAGTTTGTATGCATTCACCTCAAAAATCACAATCCCAACAAATTCTTCACCAACGTCATAAATAGGTGCAGCAACAAAAAATTTTGGTTCATTATCCTTTCCAATAAAAAGACTGCTGATAAAGACTCCATTTTTTGCATTCTGCATAACCGTGTTTGTGGGATCGTACAGGGTTTTACGAACGCCGTTTGTAATACGATGATCGTCTGCAAACACAACCGTCCCATCCGGAGACACGAGCAGAACGTCCATGACCTCCTCGACAGTGTTCCTCCATGCACGCAATTGCTGATCAAGGTTGTGTTTGGCTGACTGAAACTCTTGATCATTCGTTGTGTTCTCCAGCCTAACGAGAACTGGCAAGTTTGTTTTGATCTGATTGTCATCCTGAATGATTGTAATCAACCGCTCCCACGAATACATATATTCCTTAATGGCAGAGGTCCTTGCTTCTACGATCGCAGTCAAATTAGAAAACTCCTGCTCTACGTAAGCGGTTTCCGTTGATCGGTAGTTCACCCACACAATGCCAAAAAGAGGAAGCAACGCAACGACCGCGTAGACACTAATTAAGAGGTTTCGTATCTTCATAGTATCTATTCACGATGTTTGAGCTCCTGTCGCAAAAAAGACGGATCAATCAAAAGGTCCGTATTTACAAATGTGGCGTACTTTAATGATCGTAAGAGATAATTACGAATGTCAAACAGATGGAGATAAATAGAATCCGGGACAAAACCTGAACGCAAAAGACGAATATTCTCTTGAAGATCGTACATGGAAACACTTGCTAATTGAGTTGATGCTTCACTTGGATCAACCTGTAACTCTCGCGAAAGTATGCGTTCCGCCTCAACGGGATGTTCTTGAAGAAAGGCATATCCATCAAAGTATGCGCTTATAATCGCCTGAACCGTCTTTGGATATTGCTCGATAAACTCTTTGCGGAATGCCAAAACGTCAATAATCGTATAGGGATGTTCAGCCGACGATACCAGAACAGATCCGAACCTGTTTTCTACAATCGTAGAAAGCCCCGGCTCATAGACAATTGCTGCGTCTATTTCCCGGTTCTTAAGAAGTTCCGATGACTGTTCTGGTGAAACAGAAGGCACTATTGAGACGTCTGACGGCGAAAGAAATGTATCTCTTAGCAAGTGGTGCAAAAAGTACATCTGAAATGAATCAACGTCTAAGGCAATCCGTTTATCCTTAAGTTCCTTTGGTGACTGAATATCCTCAGACGCCACGAGTGCATCCGCCCCTGCTGATTGATCAATGATCAATACAATCGTTTGATAGATCCCTTCATGGTTCTCCTTAACGACGTCGTACGTTAAATTAACTCTCCCTTCTAGATCCTTGTTTTTTGCAAAAGCTTCTGTTATCTCCGCGGGGTTATCAAAGCGTTCCAAGGAAACGTCTACACCATGTTTCTCAAACAAGTCCTGACTTTCCGCAACGTACAAAGCAACATAACCCGGAAAAGGATTCACGCCAATATGTACTGTGCCGGGATAATAACCCTCGTCCTGTTGCCTTGGCTGAAAAAAAAGCCAGATTCCAAACACGAGTACCCCTATCGCGCCAACAACGCAAAAGAAGCAGATAGCATTCTTAAAATAACATTTATCGCGCCATGAGTTCATAACAGAAAATGTTGTTACAAAAAGCACCGCGTTGCTCGTACAGTCAGTATAACAAATAAACACGTTTGGTGTGCGGTCTATCCACATGTTGTACTATATCCGATTGCACGACCAATCTATTTCTTCTCGTCTCGTTTCCTGATAAGATACAGGCATTCCTGACCCCTTCTATGACCTCCAATCCTCTCCCAAAACCGTTTCTCGATCGACTCACCAACCAGTTTGGCGCACGCAACGTCGAGACAATCCTCGAGGGATTTCGCACAAAGCGACTCACTACGTTTAGAACCAATATTAGCAAGGCGACAGATGCAGAGATAGAGACATTTTTAACGGAGCATCAGATTTCATTCACACGAGTTGAATCAATCCCACATGCATTTTGCGTGGAAGGGATAGGCGACAAAGGTGTTTTGAGCCTTCCCATCTGCCAAGACGGTCGTATTTATGTGCAAGGATTGTCTTCCATGGTGCCGCCACTGATTCTCAACACGCAGCCCGGCGAATCTGTACTTGATCTTTGCGCCGCACCTGGCAGCAAAACGAGTCAAATCGCTGCAGACATGCAGCAGCAAGGTCAGCTTATTGCCATGGAACAAAATACCGTCCGATTTGATAAATTGCTTTTTACCCTCGCCAAGCAAGGCCTTCCGTTTGTCGATGCACGCAAAGGCAATGCTATTCAACTTTGTCGTTCCCTTCATAACACGTTTGATGCCATCTTGGCAGATGTCCCCTGCACCGCCGAGGGTCGCATGAATTTATCCCTCGAACGCAGCTACGCCTACTGGTCCGAGCGCAATATTGAGAAGCACGTCGCGATGCAAAAGGACTTGCTCCGCGCAGCTGTCCCCTGCCTCAAACCGGGTGGTCGGCTCGTCTATTCCACATGTACGCTTGCACCACAGGAGAATGAAGGAATTATTCGCTGGCTCCTCAAAACATTTCCACACCTATCTCTCGTGCCGATTCAATCCCCCCTTCCAAGCCACCCTGTTAGCGAGGGATTCTATCTCCTACCGTCTGTAGAACACGAGGGACTCTTTGTTGCTTGTGTGAATTCTGAATCTGTTTTCGGGTAACCATTTATTGAGCGCTTACAATCTCTATAAAAACAGACCAGCCTGCGCTGGTCTGTTTTTAACCGTTATTTCTTTTTGTCCTTTTTGGGTTTTTTGATGTTCTTGCGAGAGTTGAGACCTTTAGCCATAGAAGTAAAATTAATTGTGCCTCAATAATAGCACGCCCTCAATAAATGCCTAGTGTCTCTCCGTTGTTTTTGTGGCATCTGATTCTCTTGTCGACAGTCCCCATTGCCACCGAAGTCGCTCGCCCGTTTTAAAACAAATCACAAGAAGCACGATCACAATCCCAGTGGTCTGCAGAACAAATTGAATTGCCTGTTTTAGCGTTGGTTCGCCGAGTCCGTTCAGCCACAGACCATTAATGAGCAATGCGATCATCATCAAACCAACCACCATCCACCCTTCGCGTTTAACCGGCACCCAGCCCCATCCAAACGGGCGTGCTTTAAACCAGTATCCGTGGGGGTTGTCTGTTGCGTATTCTTTGTAGGTTTGTTGCATAGATCTTTGCTTATACATTAATCATAGCAAGATCTCGTGATCCCTGCACACAAAAACTGATAGTCGGGCCGTCCAGAAGGACGACCCGAAGTACGCGAAACACGTCGTATTACGTCGTTTGTGGGTCCTTGAGTGCCGGCGTTGCGGCTAGCTGCGCCAGGTATCCCGGTGCATGCTCTGCCAAATGCCACCGTTCCTGATCCGCGAGCTGATCCGCCATCGACAGCGGCCTTGTGACCTCACGCAGGTCAGGTGCCAATTCCCTGAGCCAAGATTCAACAGACAAATGAGGAGTATTCGTCACGATCACCCTTTCTTCGCCGTCTCGGCGACAATCCGCGCGATACACGCGGTAACACGTTTAAAGGTTGGGATGTGCAAAAATTCATTCGGTCCATGCGCGTTTGATTCCGGTCCCAACACACCCGTAATCACAAACTGCACCTCTGGGTAACGTGCGCCCAGCATCGCCATAAATGGGATCGATCCCCCTTCCCCCATAGAACACAGATCTGTACCAAAGGATTCCTCACACGCAAGCTCAAGCGCCGTTTGCAGCCAAGAGGCAACGGGCGGCGCAGCCCAACCATCCATCGGTTCTTCCATATCAAACTGCACATGTGCTCCGTAGGGCGAATCTGCCTCAAGTGTTTCCTTAAGCAACTGTCCTGCCATTATTGCATCGATCTTCGGCGGCAAACGAACTGACAGCTTAAGTGCGGTGTAGGGACGAAGCACGTTTCCTGCATCTTGCAACGCCGGAAGTCCCTCGGCACCCGTAACCGATAACGTCGGTTTTAGTGTTCTATTACCTATACAGACACGCGGATCATCCGACATACATCGGGCACCATCGACAAATGCAAAGTCTGCTCCAATTGCTTCCCCCAAGAGTGTTGCCGTTTGCGCAAGAGATCGTTCTTCATCATCGGTCAGTATTTGAAACAACGCTGGCAATGTCACCTCCCCCGTTACCTCGTTCTCAATACGCGACAATAGTGACCGCGCAATACGGAAGCTTGACGGCACTACGCCGCTGGCAGACCCCGAGTGTGCGCCCTCAGTTAGAATATCTACACGCAGTGTCCCCATAATGCATCCCCGCAAAGACGTTGTCAGCCATAGCTGATCGTACGTGCCACAGCCCGAGTCGAGACACACAACCAAATCTGGTGTTTTGATCCGGTCGGTGAGTTCTTGGATATAGGTAGAGAGATCAATACTTCCGCTTTCTTCCGATCCTTCGATAAGCAACAGACAGCGTGGGTGAGCGACTCCTTGCGCCTGAAGAGCCTTTATGGCGCCCACTGCGGCAAACACCGCATACCCATCATCGGCTGCACCTCGCCCGTAGAGTCGATCACCCTCAATCACGGGATTAAACGCCGACAACCCCTCTCTCCATCCAGAAAGCGGCGGTTGCTTGTCCATGTGCCCGTAGAGCAAAATGTTTCCAGGTGCACTTCCTTGAATATCTACGATTAGAAGCGGTGTTCGCCCCTTTGGCGTAAGCAACTCAATCGACGTATTTTGTAGCGACTGATCTTGTACCCATATTTTGATCAACCGAGCCGCACGCAACATGTGTCCGTCCTGTTCCCAATCGGGTGCGTATGCCGGCGAGACATTGGGAATGCGGATGTAGTCCTTGAGCGTTTGTTCTACGCGCTCATCCCAAAATTGTTCAATGAACGCGTGAGTTTCTTTGACATTCATACTTGCAAAATACGTGAATAAATGGTGATATGAATGTGATGCCACCCAATGCAGGGAGTCCACCCAGTCGCATCGGGTGGCATCACAGAGCGCGCCTTGGCGCTTTTTATGTTCCCAGGCTAGAGGAAGAAACCGCTTCCTCCCCCTCCCACGTCCCAGCTCGGCCAGGAGTGCCCGCCTTCGTTGCCACGGCTGAATCCATCTGGATTGTTGCCGTAGCGCTCGCCATCGGGACCGCTCCAGGTCTCATCACTGCGCGTGGGGTTGTTGCCAGGGGCCGGGATCTGTCCTTGATCCGGCATCTTGTTCTGACCGTTCTCGGTGGTCATAGCCGATCCTTTCTGTTGCATTGCGCAACAAACGAGACCACTGGTCATCAGTGGTCTCGTAAAAAAACACGTAAATGTTCTTGTAGGAGCTACCGATGCCAAAATACCAAAACCGACCACGTAAAGTGGTGTCGGAGGCATGTCGGCATGTACGAGCTCGTATTCATAATAGTTCTAGTCTACACAGGTTCTATTTTATCTGTCAAATTCACTGTCATTTACTTCTTCATTGAATACTTTTTGCGAACAACAAAGAAGTAGATAAATGCCCCAATCCAGTTGGTAAACACGATCAATACTACCCAAAGTGTTTTGTCTGGAATATCGCGCTTAAGAACATCCACCAACATCCAAATCCAGAACGCCATAAACAGCAAACCAACGGCGACTATGGCAAAAAAGACACCGACGACAGCTCCAGAAAAATCACCCATACTTAATCCGTCAAACACGTTCAACAGATTTGTATCTGCGATGTAAAGATATTCTGGAGTATCTTCGATAATCATGTACAGACTCAATCCACTTGTTGACCAAGTTCGCTCCCCACTATGCGCTTTGATTGAATAGCGCGTGTCAATTCGGTAGTGCATCGCGTCGATTTGAGAATATTCTGCATCGTAGATTTGAAATTCGAGTATTTCAATATCCTCCAATTGCTTTTGCAATTGCGTACCGATGTCATCTGCTAACGCAGGAGACATAATATCTACCAAGTATCCCGAATCTTGATCTAGAATAGCTTCCTCTACAATAATAGTAAACTCGTCTAAATACCCCTGATATTCTGCAGACACTCCTGACCGAGCATACGTCAACATTGGTAGAATCAACAAAAGACCTAAGCTCAGAATTCCTCCAAACGCCTTGCATATTTTTTTCATACAGAATTTATTCACCAAGTAATTAAGGACAGTCTACCAAAATCGTACCGGGATCTCGAGTGCATCATCATACTCCGGGATACCAGACGGATTGTCTTTTTTAAGAATCAACGCGCCACGATTATAAAGCGTTGGCATCTCAAATTCGAGAATCGCCGTAAATGGCACAAGCTCTTCCGTCATCCAATCAGATTGTGCTGTTGCGACCCCTTCGGCGATAATCAATCCATCCCAATTCACAAGCACCACCGGAAAACTCGCTTCAAAATACCAGGTTCCGCTCACCTCACCCGTCACTTTCACAGGATTTTCAATGACCTGTTCTGGCTCTAAATCGGTTAAATATAGAGTCTCCTGTTTGTTCGATGAAAACGCATATGTTTGATCCGTGGTGGGCGTTTGCGGGTTATGCTCTGGAAAGGATTGATAATAAAACCCTAATCCAACACCACCTGCAATCACCAACACCCAAAACACCGCAATCCCTATGAGCCAGTTATGTGGGGCAATTTTTTTCATACAATTTTACTTTATACGTCGTTGATCGACACATGTTACTCCACTGTCGCGAGAAAGGTCTGAATTACCTCAACAAGTGACTCTGGTGACCCAGACCAGTTACGTGGCTCATGCTGCATTGACGTCACGATTTCTTCTATGGTCATCCATTTGACCTCCTGCACCTCCCTATCTGTAAATGATAGGCCATCAATGCTTTTTGAACCTCGAAAAAAGTAGGTGTGAGTAAATTCTCTATTTGGATATTTGTCGCGTTTTCGAATTGGTCCTGCTAAAAGCTCAGAAGCAGCAACAGATAATCCAATCTCTTCGGCAAGTTCATCCACCACAGTTTGCTCCACCGACTCCCCAGCTTTAATATGACCACCAAAACGCGTGTCCCAGCAGCTTGGATACAAGTCTTTTGATGCGGATCTTAAGTGCACAAGTACCGAACAGACGTTTTCCTTATAATTGAGGTAATAGACGTGGACGGTTCGATGCCACAGGCCTAATGTATGTGCATCGACACGTGAACATACCTTGCCCGTCACCTTGTTTTGCTCATCAACAATGTCAAACTGTTCTTCCGTCATAGGCATTTATAAGACTATCATAACAGTCATCATTCAAAAAGACGAGGGACCAGCGCGTGTTTATAACCCAATAAACAATCGAATCAATACAGAGGCAATCCCAACCCCCAAGGAGCACAAGGACAAACGCAAGCGCATCCCCTTTATTCTTTTTAAACCAAGGTGTAAAGACCAAGATAAGTGTGAGGAGACAGGTTCAGCACAAAAAGCAACTGTGCAATCAACATAATCGTCGAAATAAATTGGCATTGGTTGCCAGCACGTTACTCTGACAACCAAATACTATTCATGTGCAACACCACGGAGATAGAGTTTTTCTACCTTCTCCCGAGCCCATGGGGTCCTTCGTAAAAACACTAAGCTTGAGTTAATACTCGGATTTTCCTTAAAACAGTTAATCCTTATCCTACTGGCAAGCTCTTCCCAACCGTATTGCTCGACCAACGTCTCAAGAATTGTTTTAAGTGGAGTGCCGTGCAAGGGGTTATTTTTCTGTGGGACTACCTCGTTGTTGATCATATTAATACCAGCTTACCAGACTTGGGTTCTAACGTCCCGTTTGGGTTAAAGAAAAACAACCGCCTCCGCGATTGTGTTTCTCTGGCTCCGATTGCTGAACGGGTTCAGAACCGTGAACTGGGACAACATTAAGCTTATAATAGATCGGTTTTTATACTGCCGCGTGCCAATCCAACGGCTCATCCCATGAACAATACGATTTAAAATCAGGAAGCAGTTGTTTCTGTAGACGATATGCCTCTTTCTCCCATGGAGATTCAATATCGTGACCCTTGCTTATAATATTCCCCTTCATGTCTGGGTATTTATCAGCCATATCTTGCACCATATGAATTAATTCATGCAATACAAGCTCGTCAGGATCAATACCTAGTGATCGCATATCATCATAACCCGTGTTGAACTCCACCGAATCTGAATCTATAAAATACTTTCCGATAACATACTGATCGATATCCTTCTCTGTGGCCGTACCGGTGCGCAGAAGCCGTTCACGTGTTTTTGTAAATGATACAGCATCCGATTTGAACACAACTTTTAAAACATCAACTGAGCCGATGTTCCTAGCCCCAACACGCTGAGACAACAAAGACCAAAACTTATTTCCGATTTCCAGCCATCGTCGCTCTTCGGAGTTCGTCTCTTTGATCTCTTGCTTAACATCTTCATCGGGCTGCTAGATATATACTCAGGACCACCTTCTTTGTTTCTATGCATACTCTTAAGTTTAGTCGAAATTATGAATGACTAGTTCTTCATTTTTCACAGTGTTCGCATTATACCAGTTCGAATCCCGTTTTGGGTAGGTTTAAAACAAACAAAAAACACTTGCTTGCACGAGTGCTTTTGGAATGTCCGCCGTCGCCACATTCGTCCTGTGGACTGTAAGGCTATGGCGGACCAGCCTTCGCCGATGTTCCGCTAGCTGCCCTCCGTCGCTCTACGTGCTTTTGGGGCACCGCCAGCCGAAGCCCTGCGATTCCTTGAATTTCTATCATACAGACAGTGTACGTGCGTAAAGTGATCCTTGCAAATAAAAATCATTATTTTCTTAGGGCAAGTATTAACAAATGGCCAAATTGGCAGTAGGGTTGCTCCGCAGATCACTGCAGGAATGGAGGCCACGTGGCTATTGTCGGAGAACAGGAGTTGAAGCGGATCTTTGCGGCGGCAGGACAGCAGGTAGATGCTGCCGGTGCATGTAGCCGGTGTTACCAACATGAGAATGAGTGGTGGAGCATAGACTGGAATTACTACTCTTCCAACACAGCGGAATGCAAGAGGTTCTGGGCGTACGTCAACAACCATGCCACACGATTTCGCAACATGGCCGTGGAGATTGGCGGATTCCCCGTAACGGTTCGCGACGGAAGACGTGAATGGCAAGGCGCCTTCCGCTACCACTCGATCGCCAATCCCGAGGACACCCTGCCGGAAGGAGACTACTGGAGCATGGGCTAGCCCCCTTCCACAGACAATGTAAGCCTCTCTCCTAGCCGCCCAATCGAGAAACCGCCCAGCTTGGCTGGAGGTTCACTTGATGGGCGGTTTCGATTTGGTAAAAACAAAAATCTTCGAGACAACGCCCGGAGACATTTGGCACGTCGCTCACGAGCGACGTGCCATGGCACCTTTAGTTTCTGAGGCCTTCATTTATCCGTTTTGAGAGCGGGACCGAAACCGAACCACTCCTCTTCACAGAAGACTCTCTAAGCCTTGCAGCCTTTTCAGAAACGAAAGCCTCGTAATATACGAGATTCCAGGTTCGTCTTAGTTTTGTAGATTTGACCTCTCCGCCATTGTGAAGCTTTAGTCTATTCTTTAGGTCACCAGTCGATCCTTTATAGAAATAGTCTGGCTCTTTCTGAGATTGTAGAATATAGAAATGCCACATATTGATACATGGTAACAGAAAAGACGTCCTGAGACGTCTTTTCTACTGTCACATTGTTGCGAACGAATGCCCACTTAAGCCTGGCATCAACTTGAATACCTAGCGTGGCAGGCCACGTCGTTCGCGAACGACGTGGCAGGGGTAGGAGGAATTGAACCTCCGATTAGGGTTTTGGAGACCCGCGTGATACCTCTTCACCATACCCCTCTCTTCAAAGCCGGCTAAAATGTAACATAAACGAGCAATCCAATCAAGCATAACGCTCCCCTTCTTGGCCAATCACTCCCAAACATTCCCCCACTCCAAGAATTGTCCACATTGTCAAGACACAGACGGCATATTAAGATAGGGACAAATCATAAACAACCCCTATGAAAATAACACAGAGACTCTCCCTATTCTTGCTCCCGCTCTTGCTCCTGGGCGCTGGTTGCAACCTGACACCCAATGCAGATCAGGATGATTTACGTGGAGACAGCCAGTTTGAGGATCAAGAATCCGTAGAAGCCTCAGACGAAGCAGAGGAGTCAGAATCCGTCGATGAATCTGAGAATGATACGGAAGATACCGACGTACTCAAAATAGAAGACCGTGACGACTCACGAGAACCAGAGGAAGATACGGATGACAATGCTCAGGCGCCAGAAGCTATTTCCTTCAATGTTGACGGTTTTCTGTTCGGCTACTCCGAAAAGGAGCTCCGCGTCAAAAAAGGCCAGGCTGTTACAATCAACTTTACCTCGTCTAACGGTTTACACGACATCGTCATTGACCAACTTCACGTCGCCTCAGACCGCATTAACACGGGCGAGAAAACGAGCGTAACATTTCTTGCGGATCAAGTAGGATCATTTGAATATTACTGCACCGTTGGAAGCCACCGTGCAAACGGTATGGTTGGAACGTTGATTGTAGAATAAGCGTTTCCACAAAACCACCCAGCATTCGTTGGGTGGTTTTTGTTACAAGAATTTATTTCTGTATTTTTTATCAAGTTGACCCTCAATTACGTCTATATACTATGATAGAATATATAAGATATGTCTGCGACAAAACAAACAGCCTCAAATACTGCTGCGCGACTTGTAAAGGAAGTTGGCCGCGTCGCCTCTGCACTCGAAAAACAAAATAGCGTCAAGAAACGTCTTCTTTTAGGTGTTGTCTTTGGTGTCGGAACAGCAATTGGCGCTTCTATTATCGCCTCTCTTATTATCCTCATTTTGTCCCAAACACTCCGCGTCTTTGGTGTTGATACAAGTGCCTTTAATCAGGATGCCGCGAATACTATCGAACAGCAGACAGAGATACAAACGCCTCAAGATTAAGAGACACTATGGAGGATCATCTTCAAAAAAATATTGACGCCATTGTGCATACCGCCATCCAACATCCGCCCGCCGCGGATGTACTTATTGTGTTTGACACAGATTCGGGCCTCGCGCATTTGCTCACTCATGCCTACAAAACCGTTTTGCCTAACGCGCAGATGGTCGAATTTAACCAAACGGCTCCCGAGGCAATCATTGATCAAATCAACATCCTCACGCCGGGCAGCCTCGTTGTCCTCATTCAATCGGCGAGTTTTAGGCTTAATAAATTTCGATTTCGATTAGAGCTGTTTAACCGTGGTCTGGCGGTGATTGAACATCCACATCTCAATCGCATGCCCGAAGAAGAGTGGGATACGTATATTGATGCACTCGCCTACGATGTTGATTACTATCGCACCGTCGGGCCAAAACTTAAATTGCTTATCGATAATGCTAAACAAATTATTGTCCGTGGTCCCGACGCCGAGCTTGTCTATAACACACCATTTGAGGAAGCCAAGCTCAACATTGGCGACTATTCAAACATGAATAACATTGGCGGGCAGTTCCCTATTGGCGAGGTCTTTACCGAGGCTGTCGATTTTTCTGGCGTCAACGGAACGGTACAACTTTACGCGTATGGGAATGAGCAAAGCCGAGTCGTGGTTCCAGAGGAACCCGTCCTTGTGGTGATCAAAAAGGGATTGATCACAAACACACCCAACGCCCCGACGTCCTTTACGGCGATTCTCGATATTATTCGTACCGACGAGCCTCTCTGGGTACGCGAGCTAGGATTTGGCCTCAATCGTGCCCTTACACGGAATCGTCGCCTACTGGACGTTGGAAGCTACGAACGTATGTGCGGCGTACACCTCTCCCTTGGACAAAAGCATACAATCTATGGTAAACCCGGGTTTCCCAAGCGCAATAGCAAGTATCACGTAGATGTGTTTGTGGATGTAACCACGGTAGAGATTGACGGCGTAATTGTCTATCAAGACGGCACGTACCAGGTTTAAGTCATTGGGTGGGATCACAGGTTATCTAAAAATGGGCTCAGTTTATAAAATAGCTTGGCCCCGAGTTAGACGAGGGTATTTTATGAACTGCGTCAATGAGACGTTCGCAGGAAACGTCGAATGTCATTTTTAGACAATCTGTGAGCCCGCGACGCATTCACATAATCCTACTAAGATGGAACCTCAATTCGACATCCTTGTTATCGGCGGAGGACCCGCTGGAATGATGGCCGCAGGTCGCGCAGGCGAACTTGGAGCCAAGGTTTTGTTGATCGAAAAAAATAATCGTCTTGGCAAAAAATTAAGTATCACGGGCGGCAGACGTTGCAACATCACCAATGCCGAATACGACAATCGCCTATTTTTAGAAAACTTTCCAGAATCCAAGCAGTTTCTTTTTTCCCCTTTTTCACAGTTTAATGTGGAAGACACGTTTACGTTTTTTGAAAGTCGCGGTCTCCCACTTGTCGTCGAGGATCAAAAACGCGCGTTTCCAAAATCACAAAAGGCCGAGGATGTCTGCAAGGTTTTGTCGACCTATGTACATGCGAGCAACAACGTTACCGTGCAGCTTAACGCCGCCGTAGAGTCCTTGATTGTCTCGGAAGGTATTCTTACAGGCGTTCATACAAGCAAGGGCGCGTTTTATGGCAGACGGGTTATTCTCGCCACGGGAGGGCTTGCCGCACCCGAGACCGGCTCCACAGGCGAAGGCCTTTCTATGCTGGCCTCCATTGGCCACTCGGTCAAAGAACCCGACCCAAACCTCGCACCGCTGCGTACAACCGCCGAATGGGTGCATCACCTGTCTGGCTTGAGTGTGGACGACATGGATCTTCGCTTCATTCAAAACGGTAAAACACAGCATAAAGTGCATGGGCGTCTTTTGTTTACGCATTTTGGTATCTCGGGCCCTGTGGTGATCAACGCCGCACACACCGTTAAAAAACTACTCAAACAAGGTGCACTTACGGCATCCATCGACCTTTTCCCGGATCTCAACCTTGGTCAACTCGACAAGCATCTGCAAGACGTCTTTGCGTCCCACAAAAACAAACAATTAAAATCCGTGTTCAAGGAGCTGGTGCAAAAAAAATTGAGTGATTGCATCTTGGACGGCATTCAGCCCTACATCGGCGGCATCCCTGTTCATTCCATCACCAAGGAAGATCGCAAAACACTCGCCCACATCTTAAAGGATCTCAATTTTCCTATTAATGGCACCATGGGATTTGCCTGGTCGATTGTGGCCGACGGAGGCGTGTCCCCAAAAGAAGTTGATTTTAAAACCATGGCGTCCAAGATCCACCCAAATCTCTACCTCGTGGGAGATACCATTGACATCAATCGACCCTCCGGCGGGTTTTCCTTACAACTTTGTTGGACCACTGGCTTTATTGCCGGGTCTCACGCTGCAGGTGCCTAAACAATCAATGGGAGTGTGTGGATTGGCATATCCTCACCAAAAACGATCGCCTCGATCCTATAGGTTCCATGTGTCGGGGCACTAATGTACCCATTCCACGCCATACGCGCAAAGGCTCCAGAGGCAATCCAATCCATGAGCCATTCTCCTGCGTATCGTGGATCTTCCATAAAAACGCCACCACCCACTTGCTCGATCCATTTTCTATTAAAATTTTCCTGTGATCCAACAGGCGGTGCAATGAGAATCGGAATACCTAGCCCCGCGTAAAAAGATAGCTCGGACGGTTTGGTCCACAAAATATCCACGGAATGAAGGAGTTCATGAAACGCGGAGAAATACGTCGCACGTCGTTTGTACGATTTGATCACGAGTGTTTTATTAAGAAGTGAACCGAGGTGCAGTCGTTGCGCCTCTTTTTTTAATCGTTCTCCTAGACCCGGCCTCGCGCCCGCCATAAGAATAAGCTTTATCTCCCCTCGTGCAAGGACATGTGCGAGGCTCTTGAGAATCGTCTTCGCTAATTTCTCCTGCGCTCCCGCTCCACCAATGGCAAACATCACTGTTGGCACATGGCCGTTTTGCGTCATTGGGCAAACACCCTTTCCTAGATGCGAATCAAGCACCTGTGCATGGAAGCTCCTAAAGATACCTTTTGGATCCAAGGCACACATGCGTCGAATAATGTCTGTCTTCAATACAGGTGCGTCTATTCCTCCAATCAAATCAGGCGGCAACGGAAATCCCGTAAGATGAATGAACTCGTCACGAACACCATAGAGCTTGAGTCGCTCCGCACACCGGCCGTTCCCAACGATGTAATGAATCCGACTCTTTTTTGGATCCCAAGGTGCCCACGCACGCGAGATGTCGGCATCGGTCGTCACACACCAAATGTCACCCGGATAATCAAACTCCTCCGCCATAAACGCCACATAGAAAAATGTGGTAATGATAGGAACGGGATTTTTTGCGAGCTTTTCTATCAAGTGACGACCCAAGCCTGCTCGAATTCCTGTATACATCTGCCTCAGTTGTATCGTTGGGTGCGACAAGTCGCGGCGAGGATAAAATAGCGCGACTTCCTGGCCTTTATCGACCAGTGTTTCGAATAACACATCGCCAATCAATGGAATCGACTTTAATCGCGACATGGTTTCATAAAACTGTCGAGATTTTTGCCACACGGCTCGATCCTTCTTTGGAATCCCCGGATAATTATTGGCAACAACAACACCTTCGCCTTTTACTGCGAGGTATTCCAATGATCGTGCAGGTCGCTCATGCCCATAGCCCATATCCGCTGCAACGATATGCGCATAATGCACATGTCCTCCTTTTCGCGAACCGTTCCTCATAGAAGTAAATTATAGCAAAGACAGAGGGAGCGATTGGGGATAGCTGCAATACTTGAGCTGTGCAAATCTTTTCAGCAAAAGAAAGCTTTATTTGTTATACTAATTTTATACATGTGGTTTTTTCTTTATTCTTTTCTTCTATAACTCACCACAAACAAGAATGTATGCCCCCTCCAATTAAGCGTATTCTCCTCGCAGAAGACGACACCATGCTCGCAGGTCTTTTAATTGATCGATTTAACATGGAGGGCTGGGACGTAACACACGTTGAGGACGGTCAAGCCGCCTGCGATATTATGGAGCAAGATTTTGATGTCATGATCCTGGATCTCCTCATGCCTGTCAAAGATGGGTTTGAAGTACTCAAGGAAGCAAAGAAAAAACATCTCTCTTATCCAATCATCGTTGCATCCAACCTGAGTCAGCCAGAGGAACTCGAGCGCACAACAGAACTCGGAGCAGCTGCAGCAATTCTCAAATCCAATATCGACCTCGACGGATTTGTAAAAGCGGTACGAGAAGTACACAACACCTATGTCCCAAACATCTAAAACACATTTGTTGCAAGACCCAACACACTCTCGCTTTGCTTGGCATGATTTAAAAAAGAACGCCACTCTTAGTAAATTTCTCCTCGATAATTTTCAAAATGAGTCTCACGGATCGCTATCCACCGTTGGGAAGAAAATCCTTAAACAGTTACGTACGGTCAACGAAGATCAGAATTTACTTCTCAATTCACTCTCTCTATTATCTCGTACGAGCCTCGGTTCCTTCCAGCCAAAATCCGTCCCCTGTCATGTTAAGGAACTTCTTCGCACGGCACAATTGGCAGATAGGTACACACTTGGAAAACGGCGTATTACCCTTACAGGAGAGTCGCAATTTTCTCTCGATCAAACAGTTGCCCAGGTACTTTTCTTGTTAGGTATAGGTATCCTCGCACGAGCCTGCCCAAACGCACGGTTAGCCTGCGAGCTTACTAAGACAACAAAAACACAAACACTTGGGTTCGCGGCGCATGGAAGTGCATTGCCAACCGTTCCGAAAACACTTTTTACGAATGCAGAGAAATTCACTTTAAAGCATCAACCTTGGTTTGGGCTGGCTGTCTACCTTGCTTCGCTTCCAACAATCGTTCAATCACTTTCCGGAACCGTTCGTTGCAAAGGCTCAGAGGAGCAAATAACACTCTCTTTTACCTTTCCCCTATGAGCACAAACATCCTTTTTGTCGACGACGAGCTCATCTACCGCGAGCAATACGGAGCAGCCCTTGCCAAAGCTGGGTTTACCGTTGTATTTGCAAAAGATGGAGAGGAAGCAATTGCAAAAATCCAGGAGCAACGGCCAGACCTCATTGTTGTAGACTTTGTTATGCCTATTATTAGTGGATTATCCTTACTTAAGAAAATCCAGCGAAAGCGTATTCCAACGATCGTACTTACGAACCTAGATGGTCAGACGGACCGAGAAGATGCGCTTGCCCTTGGCGTCAAGGAAGTCTGCACAAAATCGGAAGTAAACCCCACATTACTCGCTGAAAAAATTCAACGACTCTTTTCCTAACACGCATATGCATTTAGGGAAAAAATCACTTCTTGTCACGAGCACGCTGACGCTCATGACTGTTTTTGTCTATTTTGTGTTCCGTATTTTTGTATTGAGAGACACGCTTGCAATTTCTATCAACGCAATTGATACAGTCCTCATTGTCGCCTTTTACGTTGGAGAAATGTTTATTCTCTTGCATGCTGGCGGCTATTTTTACAGTATCATGCGCGCTCTTATGCGATATACACGTCCCGACCTCTATTACGCGGGTGAGTCGACGCCAAAGGTAACCGTTTGCATCCCAGCGCGCGACGAACCTCTCGGAATCGTTAAACGCACACTTATTGCCTGCTCCTTTTTAGATTATCCCAATTTTGAGATTATTCTTCTCGATGGATCCGACAAACAAGTCAATCGAGATGCGTACAAGCAGCTTTGTGAGGACTATCAGTTTACCTATTACGCGGTTCCAGAACCAAAGCATGGAGCAAAAGCAGGCGCTATTAACGATTGCTTGCGCGATGTGATTCGTAGCCATTTTATTGCCGTCTTTGATGCAGACTTCAGACCCAGTCGAGATTTTCTCAAAACCCTCGTCGCACAGATCACCGAGACTCCACATGTAGCGTTTATTCAAACGCCTCAATTTTACGGCAATATTGATACCTCCGTCGTGAGCCGCGCAGCCGAGCTACAACAATCCATCTTCTACGAATACCTTTGCGAGGCAAAAAGTGCTCATGACGGACTCTTTATGTGTGGAACGAACTTGCTTATTCGCACATCCGCCCTGCGAGAAGTGGGTGGATTTGACGAAACATCTATCACGGAGGACTTTGCCACATCTCTGCTATTGATGCGTGCCGGATGGGTGGGAAGATATTACAACTATACCGCCGCATTTGGAGACGGCCCGGTTAACCTTCGAGAATACTTTAGACAACAGTATCGTTGGGCACGAGGAACGCTTGATCTGTTCTTTAAAAACCTTCCGTATATCCTGTGGAGGCGAGGTCTTACAGTCGGACAGCGCTGGGAGTTTCTCCTTTCTGGCAGCTACTACCTGGTTGGTCTTTGCTGGTTTGTACTCGTGATGTTGCCGCCGCTGTACGTTTTTTTCCGCATTCCTCTCTATGCGGCAAATCCGTATGCTTATCTTCTCGCCTATGTGCCCTACTTCGCCATGACGGGATTCCTCTTTTTCCAGACATTGATGAGCAGACAGTACCGTGCCATCGATTGGCTGCGAGCCGAGTCTTTGACACTCCTCGCCGTTCCCATTTATGCCAAGGCGGCAATCGACACACTCCTCAGAAATAGGACGTCGTTTCAAACAACACGTAAAAACGCTTCTCGATTTGAAATTCCTTGGGACATGTTTGGTGCGCAGGTGTTCCTTATCGTGATCAACCTAGCCGCATTCCTGTTGGGCGTCTGGTATCTCTCTCAAGGGAGTCTGGACCTACCTCTCGCAATCAATACGTTCTGGTCCGCCTTTCATGGTTTCTTTCTCGCCTTTATTCCTCTAGAAGTCTATGCAAACGCCCGCAGATCACGCACCCGATAAGCTCCTCGTCATGGAAGAACACTTTCTGGATATTGTACGGTTTAAAATTAACTCACTCTTTAATTTTCTGAATGTCTCTACCTCTGCAGAGCGTGAAATTAAGAGTTTTTTAGAAGAACTCCAGACACTGACAAAAAAGAATATTCAACTTCTCAAAAAGTATGATGACTAACAGCGATTTAAAAAACTTTTTGCGTGATCTCCTCTATTTAGAAGAGGAGGCCTACACACTCGCCACAGCTCTAGATCCAGCTAGTCCCCATAAACAGCGCATCATCGATACTATTCACAAAAAGCAGATGATCGTTGCTCACATCGTTACTCTCATTAGCTAACAGCTCATGCATCCATCACGGAAAAAGGTCTCAAAAACGCAAGTCCACTGGGGCGTTTGGATACTTCTTCTTGTTTGTTTTCTTGGGTTTGCGCTTTTCCGAATGATCACCATCGCGCCCTACATACACGACAATCCCTACACGTCCAAACAGGCCGATGTTCTTGCATTTTTTTCTTACAACGAGAGTGTCCATTCGGATCCAATACAGGGCTGTTGGTACGACAGCGGGGATTACATTATCTTTGCCCCACGAGACGCTCTTGCCGCCTGGTATCTCTCCCTCGCCTATGCAGAATCAACAGACACGCATACGCGACAAGATCTTCTCGATGTGCTGCAATCCCCTCTCGCATGTCTCGATCAAATGATGCAATCAGGATACAAGCAATTCAGAGACCAACAAAGCCACGGAATTCAATTAAGCCCCGTCTTGCATGAACAAGAGTTTCCTCAAACAGCGTATCAACTTGGCGCACAAGAAGGACGGGACACGGCGCTCTTGCTCGCCCTCACGTATGAGAATCTTGGAGAGAGGGATAAAGCGAGTATCTACAGACAATTTGCACAGGAGCATGCAACGCAAACCTATTCAGAGCGCTGCTGCGAAGAAGGAAACCTCGCGTTTTCTGACAATCGACTCTACGCGCTCGAAAGACTCAACGGAGTCAATGAGCATGAATATGAGGGTCTCTGGGGTGCGCAGCCAATCGCCATAGCCGCCCTTGTCGAACAAGAGTTTGCAAAAATTGCAGGGGTTCTCACCTACGTGCAAGAAAATTTTACATCAAGCGGCCAACCGTTTGATTATGTGGGAGGCAATTATGATATTGCGGGAACCATTGTCTTGGAGCGTCTTTATGCAAAGAAAACTGGCGACCAACAATTTGCACCGCTTTCTAAGCATCTTTATGCGTACCTTCTCGGATACAACGACTATGGCACAGACTTTACTAATATAAAACCACATCATGCATGCACATTTTTCCGTGCTTGTGATTTAGAGACGGCCCTTGTAAACGGCGTTGACGACAGAAAAGTGGTGAGCCCCATGGACAAACCTTGGCAGGTAACCGAGGTGCAGACCTATGGACAGGCGATTTTTGTTCTGACACGTGTACTTCTTTCCGAGTATCCAATTGATTAGACTCTCTACTGCGTAATCGATTGAATGAGCAGATAGCCAATAGAAAATAATGTTGCGTCGACTATAGCGTGACTCACCCACGCAGAGAGAATGGATCCTGTTTTTTTGTACATCCAAGACCAAATCAATCCACCCACACCCACGAGCGTTCCAAACAAAAGCGTAAGTTCCCATGAGACAAACTGTGATAAAAGAACATAGTGATGAAGGGCAAAAAGGCCCGCTCCAATGAGCATCGCACTTAATGGTGATAGGAAGTTCTGTAGGCCATGCACCGCGTACCATCGCCAAAAGAGTTCTTCGAATAACGAATGAAAAACACTAATGCCGATCGCCACCCAGAAGTAGTACGGCAAAATTCCCACCTCTATAACTTTTGCCAGGATATTGCTCGAATACGTGAAAAACGTGTCGTAGAACGTAAAGAACGCACCAAGGATAAACCCACTCATCAGAACGCCTGAGACGACTCCATAGACTAGCGACATCAAAGCATTCTCTTTGAATAAGAGTCTTGGAAGTTTAAATTTCGAAACAATAAGCGCAACAGGAACGACAATCATAAGAACCTTGGTTGCAGAGTAGAACAGTTGTACGAAACCCGTGTCCGTAAATAAAACAAAGTAGAACAATGCTCCAAAAAACTGCAGGAACAGTGAGGTCACAAAAATTCCGATCCGTGTATCACGAGGGATGTTCATAGGTACAAAGTGTAGCACGGTTTCATAAAGCTTTACGGACAATGGATCCCCCGTCGTCATTGCGAGAAGTTTGATTTGATTTAATCTAGCCTGTCGCCCCCCCTTTTTTTTAGAACACGAATGTTCTGAAAGATAGAGCCACTGCACTGGTCCTCTTAAAACGCATGTGTTTGAAGATA